>CAJYJW010000109.1 GCA_913775025.1 uncultured Sphingomonas sp.
GCTCGCTGTGGGGGATGCTGGCGCTGCCGGCGGGCCTCGCCGCCCTTTCCTCGACGGCGCGCGCCGCCCCCCGCGATACGACTGCCGCCCGGCTCGACGCGCTTGAGGCGAAGGACGCCGTCGCGCAAGTCTTGTACGCTTATGCGCGCGCAAATGATCGTGTGGACGAGGCGATGCTGCGCGAGTGCTTCTGGCCCGAATCGCGCCACAAGCACGGCGGCTTCGACGGCACCTCGACTGATTTCATCGGCTTCGCGATGAAGATCCTGAGGACGGTGAAGTTCACGGCGCATCACATCTCCAACGTGTCGGTGGAGGTGAAGGGCGACAAGGCATTCAGCGAATGCTATTATTTCGCCCATCATCGCCGCGATGCGAAGACCGGCGGCGGCGAGGAGGATGCCTTCTTCGAAGGCCGCTACATCGATCTGCTGGAGCGGCGCGGGGCGGTGTGGAAGATTATCCGGCGGCGCGGGCTCGCCGATTATTCGGCCGTCGTGCCCGCCACGACCCCCTATGCCGCATGGCCCGCCGGCCAGCATAGCGAGCGCGCGCCCGACGACGACTATTATGCGATGCGCGCCGCGTTCGCAGGCCGCTGAACATTGCGGCAGGGCAGGACACGGGCATGAACCGCGCGGAAAAGCGACAGACGCTTATCGGCAGCGCGACCTTGGGCGCGGCGGCCCTCATCGCCGCCGCGATGGCGGGGCTACCGCGCGAAACGCCCCCCGCGCCGGTGGCGCCAGGGCGGGACTGGGCGGCCTTCGGCGGCGTGGGGGAGCAGCATTACAGCCCGCTTGCGCAGATCGATCGGGCGACCGTCGGGCGGCTGGGACTGCTCTGGTCGCTCGATCTGGATGACGGGCCGAACGCCGCCAGCGCGCCCCTGGCGGTAAACGGTATCCTCTATTTCGCAACCGGCTACAGCGTGATCCATGCGGTGGACGCGCGGACCGGCAAGCAGCTTTGGCGCTACGATCCGCAGGCGCCGGAGCGCGCGGGGCAGAAGATGCGCGCCGCCTGGGGCATCCGCGGCATCGCCTATGCGCATGGCCGGATCATCACCGGCACAATCGACGGCCGCCTGATCGCGATCGATGCCGCCACCGGCGAACCCGCCTGGAGCGTGCAGACGCTGCCGAAGGGCGACGCCAGCTACATCACCGGCCCGCCGTGGGTGGCGGGCGACAAGGTGCTGATCGGCTTCGGCGGCGGCGATTTCGGCCCCGTGCGCGGCTATGTGACCGCTTATGATCTGGCGACGGGGCGCAAGGCCTGGCGCTTCTACACCGTACCGGGCGACCCCGCGAAGGGGCCGGACGGCGAGGTTTCCGATCCTATCATGGCGAAGGCCGCGAAGACATGGACCGGCCAGTGGTGGCGCTACGGCGGCGGCGGGACGGTATGGCATGCGATGGCCTATGATCCGGCACGCCGGCTCGTCTTCATCGGCACCGGCAACGGCACGCCTTGGAATCGCAAGATCCGCAGCCCGCAAGGCGGCGATAACTGGTTCCTGTGCAGCATCATCGCGCTGGACTCCGAAACCGGCGAATATCGCTGGCATTATCAGGTCAATCCCGGCGAGACGTGGGACTATAACGCCGCGATGGATATCGAGCTTGCCACGCTGGATATCGGCGGCCGCCCGCGCGACGTGATCCTGCATGCGCCGAAGAACGGCTTTTTCTACGTCATCGATCGCGAAACGGGAAAGCTGATCTCGGCCGAGAAATTCGTTCCCGCCAATTGGGCCACGCGTATCGACCGGGCTACCGGGCGGCCGGTGGAAACGCGATGGGCACGCTTTCCAAACGGCAGGGCGGTGGCGCTCTATCCGTCGCCCGTTGGCGCGCATTCGGCCGAGGCGATGGCTTATTCGCCCCGTACGCGCCTCGTCTATACGCCCGCCTACGAACAGGGCCGCGTCTATGTCGATGCGCCCGACCTCGCCGACTGGCGGTTTACGCCGGGGCAGGTCATCAACAACGGCATCGGCACCGCTCCGCCGGATATGGTGCTGCCGCCCGGCAGAAGCGCGCTTCTCGCGTGGGATCCGGTGGCGCAGCGGGCGCGCTGGCGGCTGCCGCAGACCGGGCAGCGGACCGGCGCCGTCACCGCGACCGGCGGCGACCTGCTGTTCCAGGGGCAGGCGACCGGGATGCTGACCGCCTTCGATGCGAAAGACGGCCGCGCGCTCTGGCGTTTCGATACGCAGAACGGCGCGCAGGCGCAGCCGATCACCTATCTCGTCGGCGGCCGGCAATATGTGACGGTGATGGCGAGCTGGCGGGCGATCGGGCCCAGCGGGCGAACACCCGAATATGACTATTACACGACGAAGCGCCGCATCCTCACCTTCGCGCTCGACGCGAAGGGCCGCCTGCCCGCCCCCGCGCCGGTGACGCCCTTTGCGGACGATCCGTCGTTCCGGGTCGACGCGTCGCTTGCGGAGGCGGGCAAGGGACTGTTCGCGGCGCATTGCGCGATCTGCCACGGGCCGGCCGCCAATTCCGGGGGCGCGGCACCTGATCTGCGCCGCGCCGCCGCGCCGCTCGCCGCCGAAAGCTTTGCGGCCGTCGTGAGGGACGGCGCGCTGGTGCCGCGTGGAATGCCGCGCTTCGCCGAGTTCGACGATCGAACGCGGGAGGCATTGCGCCACTATATTCGCCAGCAGGCACGCGTGGCGCGGGCGGCGGGCGGCAGCTCCGCCACCCTCACCCGTATCGCGCAGGACGCACGGCGCTTGCATGCCGATCAGTAGAGCGTATCGGCGGCGCAGCGCCTTGGGGGCATGTTGATGCTGTTACGATCTCTCCTCTTCGTTCCCGGCGACCGGCCCGAACGATTCGTGAAAGCAGCGGCCTCAGGCGCGGACGCGCTGATCCTCGATCTGGAGGATTCCGTCGCCGCCGCCGGCAAGGCCGCCGCGCGTGAGGCAATCCGTGGCGCGCTTGACGCATCGCGCGGCGATGTCGCGCTGTTCGTCCGCGTCAATCCGGAGGATGGCGCCGATCACGCCGCGGACCTCGCCGCGCTGGAGGGGCGACATCCAGACGGTCTGGTATTGCCCAAGGTGGAGGAAGCCGCCGCCGTCACCCGTCTCGCGGCGCGATTGCCTGGCGTGCCGATCCTGCCGATCGCGACGGAAACGCCGCGCGCCATCTTCGCGCTCGGCGAATATGGCGCGGTGGCCGCGCACCTCGCGGGGCTGACCTGGGGCGCGGAGGATCTGCCCGCCGCGATCGGCGCGACGGCGGCCCGCACGGCGGACGGCCGCTACACCGCGCCGATCGAACTCGCCCGATCGCTGACGCTGTTCGGCGCGCACGCGGCGGGCGTCCC
>CAJYJW010000110.1 GCA_913775025.1 uncultured Sphingomonas sp.
GTCGAACACATAATCGGTCGAGATGTGGATCAGCGGCAGCCCAAGCGCCTTCGCCGCCTCCGCCACGGCCCCCGCGCCCGCGCCGTTCACCGCATAGGCGAGGTCGGCCTCGGTCTCCGCCTTGTCCACGGCGGTGTAGGCGGCGGCGGAGACGATCACGTCGGCCTTCGCCGCCTGCAATGCGGGCAGGATGGTGGCGGGGTCGGCGAGGTCCAGTTCGGGCCGGCCCAGCGCCACCACCTCATGGCCCGCCGCCGCGCCCCGCTCGATCAGCGAGGTGACGACCTGCCCCGCCTTGCCGGTGACGGCGATCCTCATGCCTTCTTGTCCGAAAGCCCCAGCCGCTCGCCGTCGTAGCGATCGCGCAAGGGACGCCACCACCATTCATTGTCGAGATACCAGCGCACCGTCTTTTCGATGCCGGTGTCGAAATTCTCCTGCGCGCGCCAGCCGAGTTCGGTCTCCAGCCGGGTCGCGTCGATCGCGTAGCGCGCGTCGTGGCCGGGGCGATCGGTGACATATTCGATCAGTTGCTCGCGGGGGGCGTCTCCGGGCACCAGTTCGTCCAGCACGGCGCAGATGCGGCGCACCACGTCGATGTTGCGCCGTTCGTTGCGGCCGCCGACGTTATACGTCTCGCCCACCCGGCCCTTGGCGGCGATCAGATCGAGCGCGCGCGCGTGATCGTCGACATACAGCCAGTCGCGCACGTTCTCGCCCTTGCCGTAGACGGGCAGCGGTTTCCCGGCGAGGGCATTGAGGATCGTCAGCGGGATCAGCTTCTCGGGGAAGTGATAGGGGCCGTAGTTGTTCGAGCAGTTGGAGACGACCACCGGCAGCCCGTACGTCCGCACCCACGCCTTGGCGAGGTGATCGGATGCTGCCTTCGACGCCGAATAGGGCGAGGAGGGATCGTAGGGCGTCTCTTCGGTGAACAGGCCCTCGTCACCCAGCGACCCATACACCTCGTCGGTCGAGACGTGGAGGAAGCGGAAGGCGGCCTTGGCGGCCTCGTCCAGCCCGTTCCAATAGGCGCGCGCCGCCTCCAGCAGGGTAAAGGTGCCGACGATGTTGGTCTGGATGAAGTCGGCCGCCCCGGTGATCGAGCGATCGACGTGGCTTTCGGCCGCCAGATGCATGATGCGATCGGGGCGGAATTCGGCGATCGCCGCATCCATCGCGGCCCGGTCGCGGATGTCGGCCTTCAGGAAGCGGTGGTTCGGCTTGCCCTCGACCGCCTTCAGCGATGCCTCGCACCCGGCATAGGTGAGCGCATCGACGGTGAGGACGTCATCCCCCTTGTCGAGCACGAGGTGGCGCACCAGCGCCGATCCGATGAAGCCGGCCCCGCCGGTGACGATGATGCGCATGGGGTTTCCTCAGTCGAGAGCCGTGAGCGGGCGGCCGTCATAAGCGAAGGGGCTGTCGAAATCCGCCAGCAACGGCTGCTTCACGTCCTTGGGTGACAGTTCCGGCTGCGTGCCCGGCGGGATCGGCCAGTCGATGCCGATCGCCGGATCGTCCCACCTGACCCCGCCATCCTCGGCGGGGGCGTAGGTGTCGGAACATTTGTACGTCACCTCGCAATCGGGCTCGAGCGTGACGAAGCCGTGGGCGAAGCCGATGGGGATGAACAGCTGGTGGCCGTTCTCGGCGGAAAGCTCCGCCCCCACCCACTGGCCGTACGTCGGCGACCCCTTCCGCACATCCACCGCGACATCGAAGATGCGCCCGCGGATACAACGGACCAGCTTGTCCTGCCCGCGTGGCGGCACCTGGAAGTGGAGGCCGCGCAGCGTGTATATCGGTGCCGAGAGCGAGTGATTGTCCTGCACGAAACGGCAATCGATGCCCATCGCCGTAAAGGCAGGCTCCGAATAAACCTCGGTAAACCAGCCGCGGGCATCCCCGTGCCGGCGTGGGCGGATGAGGCGAACGGGGGAGAGCGTTTGATCCATATCCGCCCGGTTAGCCGCGCCGCCCGCGCCGCACAAAAGAAAGTTGCATCCCGCCTCCGCCGCCGGCCATTGCCAGCCCCGGCGACGCTTCCTAAGCGCAAGGCCTTAACAAGGAGCATGCGTGCGGCGTTTCTCGATCGGGATCGACGGCTATAATCTCGCCATGCCGCGTGGCACCGGGATCGCCACCTACGGCCTCAACCTCGCGCGCACGCTGCAGGGGGCGGGGCACCGGGTCACCGGCGTGTTCGGCCTGCCGGTGGGGGCGGACGAGGCGCTGCGTGAGACGTTGTTCTACGATTCCGTCGGCCAGCCGGATACGGGGCGGCGGCTGTTCGGCGGCCTGTGGCGCTGGCGCGCTGCGATGGCGCGCGCCACGCTCGACCGCCGCCTCGTGGCCAAGGCGCTGGAGGTGCCGATCAGCCCCCGCGTGGACAAGGCCGCCTTCGCCGATCGCCTGCCCGCCTTCGACCGGCTGGTGAGCGCCAGGGGGCTGTTCCCGCTGGCGATGCGCCATTTCAACGCCACCGGCCGCTTCCTGCCGCTGCGGATGGAGGCTCCGCCCGAGATCATGCACTGGACCTACCCGCTGCCGGTGCGGCTGGAGGGCGCGCGCAACATCTACACCATCCACGATCTGGTGCCTTTGCGCCTGCCCTACACCACCCTCACCAACAAGCCGCGCTTCGCCAAGCTGCTGCGCGCCTGCGTGGCGTGGGGCGATCATATCTGCACCGTCTCCGACTTCAGCCGTGCCGACATCATCGACCAGTGCGGGGTCGATCCGGCGCACATCACCAACAGCTATCAGACGAGCTTCCTGCCGGATGCGATCCTCGCCGAAAGCCGGGAGGAGAGCGCCGCCCAGGTGAAAGGTCTGTTCGGCCTCGCCGATCGCGGCTTCTTCCTGTTCTTCGGCGCGCTCGAACCCAAGAAGAACCTCGGCCGGCTGATCGAGGCCTATCTCGGGCTGGGCACCGATACGCCGCTGGTGCTGGTCGGCGCGCGCGCCTGGCTGAGCGAAGGCGAGACGGCGCTGTTGCCGGAAAACGATCCGCGCATCGTGCGTCTCGACTATCTCGGGCGCAACGCGCTGCTGCGGCTGGCGCGCACCGCCCGCGCCCTCCTCTTCCCCTCCATCTTCGAGGGGTTCGGCCTGCCGGTGCTGGAGGCGATGTCGCTCGGCACCGCCGTCCTCACCGCGAACGGCAGCTCGCTGCCGGAGGTGGCGGGGGAGGCGGCGCTGCTGGTCGACCCCTATGACGTGGCCGCGATCGCCGCCGGCATCGCCCGGCTGGACCGCGACGAGGGCTTGCGCGCCCGGCTGGAGGCGGCGGGGCCGGTGCAGGCGGCCCGCTTCTCGCAGGCCGCCTATCTGGCGCGGCTGGAGGCAATGTACGCGCGCGTGGCGGGCGAGGCGGCGGCCCCATCCACAAGCCGATAGGCATTTTCGGGCCGGGGTGGTAAGCGGCCGGACATATGAGCGAGCTTTCCCTGACGCCCCCGCGCCGCCTCTCCCTCTACGAATGCCTGGCGATCCAGATGCGCGTGATCGGCGCGGTCATCATGCGCGAACTGCACACCCGCTACGGCCGCGACAACATCGGCTACCTCTGGCTGATCGCCGAGCCGATGATGCTGGGCACGATCATCTCGCTGTTGCATTCAGGACAGGGGCATGGCGGGGGGATCAACCCGGTCGCCTTCACGGTGACGGGCTATTGCAACTTCATCATGTTCCGCGGGATCGTCAACCGATCAGAGGGGTCGATCCACGCCAACATGCCCCTGCTGCATCATCGCATGGTGACGGTACTCGACATCACGATCGGCCGCGCCATTCTTGAGGTTCTCGGCACGAATACCGCCTTCCTCATCCTAATGACGTTCTGCATCATGTTTGGTTATGTCGATTTTCCGGAACGACCGCTCTATCTGGCGGCGGGGATCGGTTATCTTTTCTGGGTGTCGCTTGCGCTCAGCCTGATCATTACCGGGGGTACGCACGATCGAAGCTTTTGGGAGCGGATGGTGCATCCCTTCACTTATTTCATGATCCCGCTGTCCGGCGCTTTTTACATGGTCGGCTGGATTTCGGAAAAATATCGCTATTATCTGATGTTCAACCCGATGCCGCACGCGTTCGAGATTATCCGCTACGGCGTGTTTCCGTCGGCGACGCTCGATTATGTCGATTTCGGCTATCTGAACTGGGTCTGCGCGATCCTGACGTTGTTCGGGCTGCTCGCCATGCGCTCGGTCAAGTCACGCCTGCACCTGTCCTGAGGCCCCTCATGCCCATGCCGATCATGCTGGAACCGGATACACGTCGATGAACAATCAAAGCCACAGCTGGTTCGAGGCGCATGCGATCGCCGAGGCGCAGGAGCGCCGGGGCGTCCGCAGCCTCTGGTCCAAATATTCGGCGTGGCGCTGGCCGTTCCTGCTGGTGCTGCTGCCCACGCTGATCGTCGCCGCCTACCTCTATATCTTCGCGGCGAACCAGTATGAATCAGAGGCGCATTTCCTCGTCACTTCCGAGGCATCGGGTGGCGGTGCCGCCTCGGGTTTCGGCTCGCTGTTCGGCCTTACCGCCGGCGGCGGAATGCAGGGCCAGACGATGGCCGTGCCCGACTATCTGCAATCGCACGAGGCGGTGGCGGCGCTGGGCCGCAAGCTCGATCTGGTGGCGATCTTCCGTCGGCCAGAGGCCGATCTGCTCAGCCGCCTCTGGTATCCGCGGCCCACGCCCGAGACGCTGGAGAAATATTTCGAAGGCAAGGTGAAGGTGCATCACGATGCCGATACCGGCATCACCTCGCTCAACGTCCGTACGTTCCGGCCGGCGGATTCCTACGCCATCGCCACCGAACTGCTCCAGCTGGGCGAGGCGCAGGTCAACCGGATGAACAACCGCCGCTACGGCGATGCGGTGGCCGCGGCGCAGGGGCAGGTGCGGACCGCCGAACAGCGCGTCGCGCAGATCCAGGGGCGGATCACCAGCTATCGCCAGCAGGGCCGCGATATCGACCCCGAGGCGTCGGGCGAAACCCAGCTCAAGCTCGTCTCCGGCCTGAAGGGGCAGCTAGCCGCGGCGCAGGCGCAACTGGCTTCGATGGCGGGCAGCATCAGTCCGTCCAGCCCGCAATATATCGCGCTCCAGCAGCGCATCCGATCGTTGCAGGGGGTGGTCGCGGCGCAATCGTCGGAGCTGACCGGGGGCAATCGCGCGATCGCCTCCAACCTCGGCGGCTACGAAAATCTGCGCGTGCAGCAAGAGTTCGCGGCGAAGAATTATGCCGCCGCCTCGGCAGCCCTCGTCAAGGCGCAGGAGGATGCGACGCGCCAGCAGCTCTATATCGTCCGCGTCGTCGATGCGAACATGCCGGTGAAGTCGCTGTTCCCGCAGCGCGCGCGCATCGTGCTGATGACGTTCATCGCGCTCTGCGTCGCCTACGGCATCGGCTGGCTGATCCTGGCGGGCGTCCGCGAACACGCGGCCTAACGGGCCGGTAGCCCCGCGCCCCGCCATCCGGCGGGGCCGGGGTCAGGCGACGGCGCCGCCGCGCAGCAATATCAGGCCGAACGGCAGGGACGTGCCCTTTTCCGGCGAGACCGCGCCGTGCACGAACCGCAGCCGCGCCACGTCGTTCGCATGGCTGAGCGCCATGGCGGCGATCCTTTCTATGTCATGACGGTTCAGGCTCTGCCCGCGCTCGGCATCGACATCCTCGACATAGTCTAACACATGCACCGCAAGCGCGCCGGGGCGGGCATGGATCAGCCCGTGCAACGTGAAATAGACATATTCGTCTCGCGTCATCAGCCGGTTCGCGCCGATCGACCACAGCACGTCGAACTGATGATGCAGCGCCTCGAACGAACGACGGATATCGCTGCCGAAGACATGCGCGTTGGCGTGAAACTCCTCCTCGCCGCACAAAGCGGGCACGCGCAGGCGCCCCAGCGCCTCGCCCGGATCGAACGCGGCATCCCCGCTTCCCACGTTTTGGATGCCGACCACCTCGCGCCCCTGGCCCGCGTGATAGGACATCAGCGTACCCAGATCCTCGCCGAAGCCCAGCATCCGGCGCGCGCCGGGGATCGCATAGCGATCGATAGCGCGTTGCACGAAGGCCAGCGACCAGTTCTCGAACGACGGCACCGGCTCGCGACCGAGCGCGCGCATCGCCTCGGCGAAGGCGGGCTCGCGGCATTGCAGCGGCGATCCCACCTGCGATTGCGGCATCGCCAGCCGGGGCGGGGACAGATCGGTCAGCACGCGGCCGACCAGCGCCTCCTCGATCCCCGGCCGCCTGCGGACCGCCGCTGGCGTCCATTCCCAGGCGGGGCCGTGATCTTCCGGTGACGGCGCGCGATCGAGCAGGACGGTCAGCGCGGAGGCGGCGATGTCCGTCTCGTCGTTGATCGAGCAGGCGAAGGCGTAATAGCTGTTGCGGTAGCTGTCGAACATCAGGTTCACGATGCCGCCTGCCGCCGCCAGCTCCCCGGCATCGAGGACGACCGTTTGCACGCGCGACTGGTCCGTCCCCGGCACCATCGATCGCGCGCGCACCTCGAACAGCAGCGTGCCGTGGGTGATGGCCAGATCGTGGAAGCGGATATGTACGCCCACCCGGCCGATCGCGGGGCGGCAGTCCGCCGTTTCGAACACCCAGGCGGGATCGGGCGAAGGCTCCGCGCCGCCTAAGCCGGCGATCCGGCTCGCCCGGCCGGGAAACGCCCCGAACGGATCCAGCGGCAGGGCTTCAGCGCCCTGCTCGGGCTCCAGCACGTCACTCATCGCGCGCGCTCTAGCACCTTCGCCATGGGAAGCAACGTTACGTCGAAACGGTCCATGGCGGGCCGGTCAGGTGCAATTCATGCACCCGTGCGTTATAGGGCCGCCAGCCATTCGGGAAACCCACGTGATCCGGTTCGACAAAGTCAGCAAGAGCTACCACGGCCGCAAGTTCGAGAAGCGCGTCTTCTCCGACGTCAGCTTCACGATCGAGCGGGGCGAGGCGATCGGCATCTGCGGCGCGAACGGGGCGGGCAAGTCCACGCTGATGCGGCTGATCTCGGGCGTGGAGCAGCCGACCAGCGGCACCGTGACCCGCAAAATGACGACATCCTGGCCGATCGGCTATTCCAGCTGCTTCCAGACGAGCCTGACCGGCGCGGACAACGCCCGCTTCATCGCGCGCGTCTACAAGAAGCCCGAGGACGAGCTGCTCGCCTATGTCGAGGATTTCGCGCAGCTCGGCCCCTATTTCCGGCAGCCGGTAAAGACCTATTCGGCGGGCATGGCCGCCCGCCTGGCCTTCGGCGTCAGCCTGGCGATCGAGTTCGACTGCTATCTGGTCGACGAGATCACCGGCGCCGGCGACGAGCGTTTCCGCGCCCGATCGGAAGCGGCGCTGGCCGAACGGCGCGAGCGCGGCACGCTGGTGATGATCTCGCACGATCCGCACACGCTGAAGGCCTATTGCACGCGGGGCGCGGTGCTGTTCGGCGGATCGCTGATCCACTTCGACAATGTCGAGGAAGCCTGCGATGTCCACAGCCGGCTGCAGCTGCGGGCGGCGTAGGAAGGCGGAGCGGGCGGACGCGCCGATGCGCGAATGGCGTGGTTTGGGCGGCAGCGGACCTTAAACGCCCAGCCACTCCAGACCGCCGGGAAGATCCTCGGCCGCGAAATCGACTTGGAGGACGCGCCGATGCGCAGGTCGGCTGGCGGCCTCGGAGGCATGTAGGATCGCTGTCGCATAGAGCCATACGTCTCCGGCCTCGGCGGTGCAAACCCGCGTGCCGCGCCGTCGAACCACCTGCTCGATTTGATCGACCAGCACACGTCCTTCGGTATGAGAGCCAGGTGACACCAGCAACGGAGCGTTGGTTGCCGGGACATCGTCCAGATGCGCGCGAAGCGTTACCATGCGCGTCAGCAGATCAAACGGCGGGGCGACATGCGACATGCCGCCTTTGGTCGTCCAAGGGCCGAAACCATCAACAGCGACGCGCTGTTTTACGCAGATGGTGCGATCCTGATGCCAGGCCAGCGACCAATTCGTCGTGGCGGTCTTGTCAAAAAGAATAGCCCTGACTGCGCGGCAACCCGATCCAAGAATATTTTCGGCGATCCGGCCCATTATGCCATCGGAAGCAAGAAACGGGCGAAGCGGCTCAACGCCGTGGGTGCGTACACCGGCCCGCTCCGACGGCAAATGCGCCAGTATCTTGCGTAAGTCGGCCAGCCGGCCAGCCAGAGCGCGAGAGAAGAGTTCTGCCCCATGCTTGGGGAAGCTCAGGCGGGTCCGATCCTGCAATGTCATGCTTTCAGCCATACGGCGCGGTGCGCCCCCGCACCATCCGCGATCCCAGCGTCGACGAATACGCCCCCGCCTGTATCCACCCCCCATGGCCACGCCTTCGCGCTTGCCGCCACCCAGCGCGCCGCCGCCGCGTCGGAGGGGGTGGTGATGCCGTCGAAGGGGCGGCCTTTCCTCGACCAGTGGGGGTTGTAGGCCGGGTCGAGATCGAGCGCGTCGCCCCAGCAGGCGCGCATCCAGCCCCATTCCGCCTCGTCGCGCGCCTGCGTTTCCGGCGACATGACGATGCCCCGCGTCGCGCTCTCGCGGTGGAGGGCGACGATGTGGGAGGCCTGCACCACGCCCCTGCCCGCGCCCCGCACGCGCAGGCAGAAATCCAGGTCGTTGTAGCCGACGGGCAGCCGCTCCTCGAACCCGCCGACCGCCTCGAACAGCGGGCGGGATACCGCCAGCCACGCCCCCGTCACCGCCGCCGCCATGCGCGACGCACGCCAGCGATCGCATGGCCCGCCGGGGTCGGGCCGGTGGCCGATCCCCTCGTGCAGCGGCCCCCCCTCGCCCACGCCGAACACCACGCCGCCGTGCTGGATCATGCCGTCCGGGTAGAGCAGCAGCGCGCCCAGCGCGCCGATCCCCTCCGTCGCCAGCCCTTCGCGCAGGCGCGAGTCCCAGCCCGCGCTCTGCATCTCGACATCGTTGTTGAGGAACAGCAGGTGCGGCGCATCGCCCCGGCCTGCCGCCAGATTGTTGGCGAGCGCC
>CAJYJW010000111.1 GCA_913775025.1 uncultured Sphingomonas sp.
CCGGTCGATCCGATCGAGGGGGTGGTGCTGCTCGAAATGGATTTCATGGACGATGCCGCACCCGCGCGGCTGGCGGAGGCGCTAGGCGGCCCGGCGGACCTTATCCTGTCCGATATGGCCGCCAACACCGTCGGCCATCCGCAAACCGATCATCTGCGCACGATGGGGCTGGTGGAGGCTGGTTGCGCCTTCGCCGCCGAAAACCTCCGGCCGGGCGGAGCCTATGTCGCCAAGGTGCTGGCGGGCGGCGCGGATAATCATCTGGTGGCCGAACTGAAACGGCTGTTCACGACCGTGAAGCATGCCAAGCCGCCCGCCAGCCGCAAGGATTCATCCGAGTGGTATGTGATCGCGCAAGGCTTCAAGGGGCCCATCCCGCCGCCCGAATAAGTGCGATCGGGCGTACCACGTCACCCCTCCAGGTCGAGGAAGGCGATCACATCATTGTCGGTGGCGAGGTACAGGCCCTCCTGCACATCCGCCGGCTGCATGCGCGCCAGCGCCAGCGCGGCGGCGAGCGTGCCGTACATCAGCGTCTGCGCGCCACCCTCCCCCTCGTCCAGATGGTAGAGCCGCACCGAGGCCTGTTGATCCGTCGTCCGCATCGCGCCAGCATGGCTGCGCGGCGACCGGCGGGCAAGCCGCTTGACGACGTCGAAAGGTTTGTCCGCTAAGCGGGGCGGCGGCGGACAGGGGGTGGCATGACACGGCGAGAGCGATGGATGTGGCCGGCGCTGCTCGGCCTGCTCACCGCGGCGGCACTGTGGTTCGGCTGGATCGGTTTCATCGCCTCCGACGACGCCCTCTATCACGCAGGCGCGATGCGCTGGCTTGAGGTCGGGCCGTCCCCCGGCGCCGATCACTGGTCCACCCGTTTTCCGCTCATCCTCTCCTTCGCCGCGATACTGAGGCTGGCGGGCGACGGTTTCGCGGCTTTCGCCACCACGGCCCTCCTCTGGTATTTCGCCCTGATCGTAGTCGCCGGCGGGCTAGCAGCACGGATCGGCGGCGTGTGCGCCGGGTGGATCGCCGCCATCCTGATCGCAACGATGCCGGTAATCGTCAGCCATGCCTCCACCGTCTCCTGCGATCTGGCCGAGGCGTTCTTTCTATTGGCCGGGGTCTGGCTGCTGGCGGGCAGCACCGGGGGGCTGGCACGCGGCGTCGCGGCGGGAATGGGCTTCGGTCTTGCGATCCTCTGCCGGGAGACGGCGGGGCTGGCGCTGGCCGGGCTCGGTCCGCTGTTCCTGATCGGACGCCCGATAGACCGGCGGCTGCTGATCGCCGCCGGCGTCGGGCTGGGGCTGGTGATCGGCGGGGAGATGCTGTTCCAATATGCGCTGATCGGCGATCCGCTGCATCGTTACGCACTCGCCTTCCATCATGACGCGCATATCGATCGCGCCGCCAACATGGAGGGCAATTTCCTGCTTCATCCCGTGATCGATCCGGTGCTGGTGCTGCTGGTCAACGACGATTTCGGCCTTCTTTTCTGGCTTGTGCCGGTGGCGCTGATGGCGGGGGCGGTGCGTGGCCTGCCGCCGGCTTCGCGCCGCCTGATGCTCGTGCTGTCGGCGATGGCGACGGCGAATTTCCTGCTGGTGGCGGTGATGTACGGCAAGCTGGTGCTGAACCCACGCTATTTTACCCTGCCCGCGATCACCGCCGCGATCATGCTGGCGCTGTGGCTGGCCCGATCGCGCCCCGCCCTACGGCTGGTCGCGATCGGCGGGCTGGTTGGCACGAATTTGCTGCTCGCCGGCCTCGGCAACGCCCACCCGCGCTGGGGGATGGAAGCGATGGTGCGGGCCGCCGCCGCTCATCCGGATGAGCCCGTCTACGCGCCGGCCGACGATGTAGCCCGGGCATGGCTGCCGCTCCGCTTTGCGGGGCTGACGAATGCCCGCCCGGCCCCGGCCCCGCCGGGTGCATGGCTGGTAACCGCCACGCCGCCCGCCGACGCGCCCGTGGCGATGCGTTATCCCTCCCCGCCGACGCGGGTGGGGGCGATCGTAGAGACGCTCGGCCTTGCCCCGCTGGTGCCGGGCGGCATCGCGCGACGCCTGTTTCACCCCAGTCCTGAACAGTATCTGCTGCGCGCGCCGGGCGCGGTTACCCCGCCTTCGCGGCCCGCGCCTCCGCGATCGCCTGCTTGAGGGCATCATAGCCCACCGCCCCGTTCAGCACCCGATTGCCCACGATGAAGCTGGGCGTGCCGCTGAGATTGAGTTGCCGCGCGAGTTCGAGGTTTTTGTCGATCTCGGCAGCGGCTCCGGCAGGCGCGCTCGTCGTCACGCCGCTTGCCTTGCGCGTGGCGGCGACGGTCGCGGCGCTCGGCCGCCCGGCGGCGTACATCCTGCGATGAAAGTCGAGGAAGCGGCCCTGCCCTGCCGCCGCGAGGCTGGCCTTCGCCGCCTCCTCGCTACCGGGCCCAAGAATTGGCAGTTCGCGAAATACGATTCGCAGCCTCTTGTCCTCGGCCAGCAGCCGATCGACATCCGCCACGCTCTGGCGGCAGTAGCCGCAGGCATAATCGAAGAATTCGACCAGCGTCACGTCCCCGTCCCTGGCACCCGCCCACGCGCCCGGGAAAGGCGTCTCCAGCGCCGTGCGATTGGCGGAAACGAGCTTGCCGGTCTCGTTGCTCTGTAGCCGCTGCATCGCCTCCGGAATGATCTCGGGATGGGCAAGGATATAATCGTGCACGATCCGTTCGATCGCCGCCTTGTCGGTGCCGGCGGCCATGCCCGCGCCGCCACCCGCCACCGCCATTGCCGCGGCCCCCGCCGCAAGCCCGATCAATCCCGCCATCCAATGCTTTCCCGTCATGCCTATCGCTTCTTCGCCGAGGCCAGTTCGGATCGGGACGCGACGGCAATATCCTCGGCCCGCAGATAATCAGGCGTGCCCTGGGGGATGCCGCGCAATGCCGTCTCCGCCTGCCCCAGCGCCATGCGGGGGTTGCCCTGCAGGCTGTACCGCATCGCCGTCGCCAGCGAGGCGCGGGCCAGATCGCCCTCCTGGGCGTAGACGATGCCCAGCTGATACCAGGCGAACGGGTTGTCCTCGTCCCGCTGGACGGAGGTGCGCAGCACCTTCTGCGCCTCCACGAAATTCTTCGGATCCTCGCTCGCGATCAGCGCGTGGCCAAGGGTTGAGGCGATAAGCGGCGCGCTGGAGGTGCGCTGCACCGCCTCTCGCAGCGGGGCGATCGCCTCGGCGGGCTTGCCCGATTCGAGCAGGACCTGGCCCTTCAGCTCCAGAAAATAGGGGTCGTGCGGCGCCGCCGCCAGCAATGCATCCACCTCGGTCAGCGCGCGATCGGGGAACTTGCTTTTGTGCCAGGCATAGGCGCGCGCGTAATGCGCGGGCACGCTATTGTCCGTCAGCGGATATTTGCGCATCGTCGTCGTCGGATCATCGACATAGCCGGCGAGCTTGGCCTTGATCCGCTGGAAGCGGGCCTCCAGCGCCGGATCGGTCTTTGCGTCCCAGGCAGCCGATCGCTTGTACACCGCCTCCAGCATCTCGGCGCGGTCGGCGGACATAGGGTGGGTCTGCGCATAGGGATCGGTATTGGCGTAGGATGAGGAGAGCCGATATTCCTGCTGCCGCAGCTTCTGGAAGAAAGCGACCGAGCCTTTGCCAGAGATGCCGGCCTTGCCGAGAAAGGTCGCGCCCGCCGCGTCGGCGCTCGATTCCTGGGTGCGGCTGAAGGACAGGAACTTGCTCATCGCCGCCTGCTGCCCGGCGGACAGGATGCCCATGCCGGCCTCCGCCCCGCCCGCCGCCATCGCCGCCGCGCCGAGCAACAGCGAGAGGATGCTGATGCTGCTCGCGGCCTTCGCGCCTTCGGAGAAACGGACGATGTGCCCGCCGGTGATGTGGCCCAGCTCGTGCGCCACGACGCCCTGCACCTGATTGACGTTATCCGCCGCCGTGATGAGGCCGGAGTGAATGTAGATCACCTGCCCGCCGGCGACGAAGGCGTTGATCTCCTTGTCCTGCAACAGGACGAGCTTGGTGCCGGCCACCTCCGGGCCCGCCGCCGCGATCACCGGTCGCGCCAGATCCGCCAGCACCGCCTCCGTCTCCGCGTCACGCAGGACGGATTGCGCGGACGCCGGCTGCACCGCGACGAGCATGGTGACCGCAACCAGCATCGGCGCACGCAGCATGACAGGGCGGATGATCATGCGGAGAAAGGCCATTCCGCGGTCTAGCCGATCGGGTCTTAACCCCTGCTGAAACGACGGCGCTCCCGCCGCGCCTCGCGCCCCGGGCGGGGCGGCGGGACGCGACGGGGGCGACCGTTCACGCATGGCGCGGCTCAGTTGCCGAAGGTGCGCTGCCACCATCCACGGCGGACCGGCTGCTCGCCCTCCGTCGCGGCCGGCTCGGCCTCGGCGACAGGCGCCGGTTCATCTTCGACCGGCGCCACGGCGATGGTCTGCTCGACGACATCGGCGACCGTCTCCGGCGCGGCCTTCTTCCGGGTACGGCGCGGCTTGGGCGCGGGCTCGGCGGCCTCCGTCACGGCAGCCGGCGCCTCGACAGCCTCGTCCGCCTTCTTGCGGCGCGGACGGCGGGCCTTCGGCGCGGGCGCGTCAGCCGTTTCGGCGTCGCTCGCGGCAGGTGCCGAGACGGCGGCCTCGGCCGGCGTCTCCTCGACGGGCGTCGCCTCGGTCACGTCGGCCTTGCGGGCGCGCGGGCGGCGGCGCGGACGCGGTGCGGCCTGCTCCTCTACGGTAGCGACTGCCTCGGCAGACGCCTCGCTCGCCTCAAAGGCAGGCTCGGGCGCGATCACCGGCGTTTCCGCGATGGCGACCTGCTCCTCGACGGCGTCGACCGCGACGTCGCTCGCCACGCTGGCATCCAGCGTCTCGCCCGTCTCCTCGCCCGCCTTACGACGGCCACCGCGGCGACCGCGACGGCCGCGACGACGCTTGCCCTCGCCCTCCGCCTCCTCGCCGGCAGCGTCGAACGTTTCGGCCTCGACGGGCTCGGCCTCGTCGACCGGCTCAGCGGCGATCGCCTCCGCGTCCGCCTGGGCTTCCGGCTCGCTCTCCTCATCGTCGCCAGGGACGACATCGTTGCCGGCAAGCTCCTCGCCTTCCTCGCGGCGACCACCACGGCGGCGGCGGCGGCGGCGGCGGCGGCCACGATCATCGCCTTCGTCACCGGCTTCGCGCGGCGTGCGCTCGGGGCGTTCGTCCCGCTCGGCCTCGTCTTCCGGCTCGATCGCTTCCTCTTCCTCCTCCTCGATGATCTCGTCATCGTCGTCCGCGTCGATCACGATCGGCTCCGGCAGGCGCGGGGGATGCGCGGGCGGCGGGCCGCCGCTCTCCACCGACATGCGGGCACCCTCCAGCGAACCATCGGGCAGGATCTCGATCAGCACGCCATAGCGGTCCTCGATCTCGGCCAGCTCGGCGCGCTTGCGGTTGAGCACGTAGAAGGCGGCTTCCGTGCTGGCACGCAGGCACAGCCGGCTGCCACGGCCCCGCGCCGCCTCATCCTCCAGCATGCGCAGCGCCGAGACGCCCGCCGACGATGCGGTGCGGACGAGGCCGGTGCCCTCGCAATGCGGGCACATGCGGGTGGAGGCCTCCAGCACGCCGGTGCGGATGCGCTGGCGGCTCATCTCGAACAGGCCGAAGGAGGAGATGCGGCCGACCTGGATGCGCGCGCGGTCGTTCCGCAGCGCCTCCTTCATCGCCTTTTCCACCTTACGGTTGTTGGAGTTGTTCTCCATGTCGATGAAATCGATCACGACGAGGCCGGCCATGTCGCGCAGGCGAAGCTGGCGGGCGATCTCGTGCGCGGCCTCCAGGTTCGTCATCAACGCGGTCTGCTCGATATTATGCTCGCGCGTGGACCGGCCGGAGTTGATGTCGATCGAGACGAGCGCCTCGGTCGGATTGATGACGAGGTAGCCGCCCGACTTCAGCTGCACCAGCGGCTGATACATGGCGGAAAGCTGCTCCTCCACGCCGAACCGCTGGAACAGCGGCACCGCATCGGAATAGGGCACGATCTTCTTGGAATGCCCCGGCATCAGCAGCTTCATGAAGCTGCGTGCGGCGTGGAAGCCGTCGACGCCCTCGACGAGGATCTCGTCCACCTCCTTGTTATAGATGTCGCGGATCGCGCGCTTCAGCAGGTCGCTGTCCCCATAGATCTCGGCCGGCGCGGAGGCGGAGAGCGTTTTCTCGCGGATCGTATCCCACAGGCGCGCAAGATAATCGAAATCGCGCTTGATCTCGCCCTTTGTGCGCTGGAGGCCCGCGGTGCGGACGATGCACCCCATCGTCTTCGGCAGATTCAGTTCCGCCATGATCGACTTCAGCCGCTTGCGATCCGCCGCGTTCGAGATCTTGCGGCTGATGCCGCCGCCGTGGCTGGTGTTGGGCATCAGCACGCAATAGCGCCCGGCCAGCGACAGAT
>CAJYJW010000112.1 GCA_913775025.1 uncultured Sphingomonas sp.
GTCCGCAAAGCCGTAGCGGATGCGGGCGGGCTGCCCGTCGGCCGCGCGGATCAGCTCCGGCTTGCCATCGGCCACGTCGACCAACACGTCGCGGCACGTCGCCTGCTCGATCTGGGATGCGTGGAGGATCCGCACCACCCCCCGCTCCCGCGCGGCGTCGGCCGCGACCTGCGCCACCCGCAGCCCGGTGCCCGCCAGCCAAAGGGCGAGCGTGGGATCGGCGGCGGCGGCCTCTGGCGAAATCCCGATGATGGTCATGGCGGCGTCCCTGTTCTTTTCTTCGGCACAATGGTCTTTGATCGAAAGCAGCATCGCAACCACCGTGCCAGAAAACAGGATTGACGGTTTCCTGCGGGCAAAGGTTATGCAGTAGTTAAGACCTTGCCTCGCGCGCGTGTGTACGGCCGCGTGTCGCGTCCGCGAGTCAAAAAACCCACGCGCGGACCTGTCGGTTATTTGACGAGGCGCGGGTCAGAAAGCCGACACGTCGGAGAAACGACTGGTTAATCTTCGGAAACATTTGTCTGTCGTTTAAACCTGGCCGCCGCCCGCCGTTACCCGGATCGTGGCTGCTGCGGACGGATCCCGCCGGGCGGCGATCGAGCGGAAGGAACCTCGACCTGTGACCGTCATCAATACCAATTCCGGCGCGCTGCGCGCCCAGAACGCCTCGCGCACCGCCAGCATGGACATGGCCCAAGCGATGGAGCGCCTCTCCTCCGGCAAGCGGATCAACTCCGCCAAGGACGACGCCGCCGGCCTCGCCGTCGCCACCCGCATGACCTCCGACATTCGTGGCCTGACGGTCGCCATCCGCAACGCCAACGACGGCATCTCGATGGCGCAGACGGCGGAAAGCGCGATGGGCGACACCACCAACATCCTGCAGCGCATGCGCGAGCTGGGCGTCCAGTCAGCCAACGGCACCATTTCCGACAGCGATCGCGCCAACCTTCAGATCGAGGTCTCGCAGCTGAAGGAGCAGATCGGCAACATCGCCAGCCGCACCGCCTTCAACAACATCAACATCGTCAACGGCGGCACCGCGAACGCCACCACCGGCCTGACCGCCGATTCCAGCTTCACGCTGCAGACCGGCACCAAGGCGAACGAGACGGTCAGCTTCTCGATCATCTCGTTGAAGACCACCGATCTCGGCGCGGACCGCACGCGCACCGCCGTTCCGACGACCACCTCGGAATATGCGACCGCCAAGGCCGCCTCCGATGCCGATCCCACCAACACCACGAAGGCCGCCACCACCGCGACCAAGCTCGCGGCAGTCAAAGCCGCGCCGACCAGCATTGACGAGATCGACTTTTCGACGGCGGCGAACTCCACCGCCGCGCTCGCCATCGTCGATCGGGCGCTGACGCAGGTGACGGCGGGCCGCGCCAACCTGGGCGCCGTGCAGAACCGGCTGGACGCGACGGTGGACAATCTCACCTCCACCTCCACCAACCTGACGGACGCGCGCAGCCGCATCGAGGACGCCGACTTCTCGACCGAGACGACCGCGCTCGCCAAGTCGCAGATCTTGAGCCAGGCCGCCACCGCGATGCTGGCGCAGGCCAACCAGAGCCAGCAGGGCGTGCTCAGCCTGCTCCGGTAAGCGGTCGTTGAGGCGGGTATCGCAAGGCCCGCCTCCCGCCCGAGATTGATTGTACGCCGGCTTCCGCGACTAAAGTTTCCGACGACCGGCCGTTACCTGAAACGTGGCTGCTGCGGCCTGAACCGCCCGAGGCAGCATCCAGCGGAAAGGATATTCCATGACCGTCATCAACACCAACTCCGCCGCGCTGCGCGCCCAGAACGCCTCGCGCTCCGCCAGCATGGACATGAGCCAGGCGATGGAGCGCCTCTCCTCCGGCAAGCGGATCAACTCCGCCAAGGACGACGCCGCCGGCCTCGCCGTCGCCACCCGCATGACCTCCGACATTCGCGGCCTGACCGTCGCCATCCGCAACGCCAACGACGGCATCTCGATGGCGCAGACGGCGGAAAGCGCGATGGGCGACACGACCAACATCCTGCAGCGCATGCGCGAGCTGGGCGTCCAGTCGGCCAACGGCACCATTTCCGACAACGACCGCGCCAATCTCCAGATCGAAGTTTCGCAGCTGAAGGACCAGATCGGCAACATTGCGGACCGCACCGCGTTCAACAACATCAACATCGTTGCCGGCGACAGCACCGCGACCGCCAACAGCAACGGCACCACCGCCGCCAAGAGCTTCACCTTGCAGACCGGCACGAAGGCGAACGAGACGGTCAGCTTCTCGGTCATCTCGCTAAAGGCGGCCGATCTCGGCGTCGTCGCCAGCGCGTCCACGGTCGCCGCCGGCAGCGCCACCGCACCGACGCGCATCAGCGAAATCGACCTGTCGACCGCCGCCAACTCTACCGCCGCCCTCGCGGTGATCGATCGCGCGCTGACGCAGGTGACGGCGGGCCGCGCCAACCTGGGCGCCGTGCAGAACCGGCTGGACGCGACGGTGGACAATCTCACCTCCACCTCCACCAACCTGACGGACGCACGCAGCCGCATCGAGGACGCCGACTTCTCGACCGAGACGACCGCACTCGCCAAGTCGCAGATCCTCAGCCAGGCCGCCACCGCGATGCTGGCGCAGGCCAACCAGAGCCAGCAGGGCGTGCTGAGCCTGCTGCGCTAAACGATACTCTATATACGCTGATCGACGGGAAGCCCCCGGCGCCACCAAGCGCCGGAGGCTTCTCCGCATGTTGACCCTGACGAATTTTGCCGGCAAGACGCCGCCACTTCTTGGGGAGTAGCCGCCCGCGCCGATAGCGGGGCATGCGTCAACAAACTTGGCCTCGGCCATGGCGTATGCGGCCTTGATGGCTTGGCGAGACCATGAATTGGCGGGCGTCCGTGGGATCGGGTGCGTGCGCCGGTTCATGCGTCCTGCATCCGATCCCCGGATATGCCGATGTCTAATCTTTGGGTCACGATCGCGCTGCTGCTCGGTTCCGCCGTGGTGATCTATCTGTCGTGCGAGTATTTCGTGAACGGCGTGGAATGGCTGGGCCGTCGCATGGCCATGGGGCAGAAGGCGACCGGCACGGTGCTTGCCGCGTTCGGCACGGCGTTGCCCGAAAGCGTCGTCACCTTCGTCGCGGTGGCGTTCGGCGGCAGCCTCGCGGCGAAAGAGCTTGGCGTGGGGGCGGCATTGGGCGGGCCGCTGGCGCTCTCGACCGTCGCCTATGCCACGGTAGGAATCCTTCTGTTGATGACCGGGCAGCAACTGGCCGCGACGGCGGCGATCCGGCGGGATTTCTCCCGCCTCAGCCGGGATCAAGGCTGGTTCCTGCTGATCTTCGCCGCAAAGATCGGGCTGGGGCTGGTGCTGTTCGCCGGCAAACCCTGGCTGGGTATCGCTTTCCTCGCCGCCTACGCACTTTATGTCCGCCAGGAAATGATGGGCAACGAGGAAGAAGAGGAAGGCGAACTCGAACCGCTGAAGCTCCAGCCCCGCGCCGCCGAGCCGAGCACTTTGATGGCGGCGTTGCAGACGGGGATCGCGCTCGTCGTGATCTTCGTGGCATCCCGGACGTTCGTCGCGCAGCTGGAGCATCTCGGCCCCGCGCTCGGCCTGCCGCCGCAGCTTCTGGCGCTGCTCCTAAGCCCGATCGCCACCGAGCTGCCGGAAACGATGAACGCGGTGATATGGGTGCGGCAGGGCAAGCATCGCCTGGCGCTGGCCAACATTTCGGGCGCGATGATGATTCAGGCGACGATCCCGACCGCGCTTGGCCTGTTCTTCACGCCCTGGCTGCTCAGCCCCGCGTTGCTGCTGGCGGCAGGCGTGACGGCGGCGGCGGTGGCGATCATGTTCGTGGCGTTCCGCGCTGGCCGCATATCGCGCTGGCTGCTGGCGGCGATGGGCCTGTTCTATGTCGCCTTCGTGATCGCGCTGCTGACGATGCACCTTATCGGGTGAGGCGATGTATAAGGGCTGCCCCGGTGGCCGCCCTTACCGCCACTCTTTCAGGGACGCGCGCAGCTTGTCTAGCGCGCCCTTCTTGATCTGGCAGACGCGCGCCGCGCCCACGCCCAGCGTCAGGCCGATTTCCTCAAGGTTCATCTCCTCGACGAAATACAGCTGGAGGACGAGCTTCTCGCGTTCCGGCAGGTCGCCGATGCGCTCCACCAGCGCGGCGCTCAGTTCGCCCCGTTCGATCGAGACGTCGACGCGCTCCTCCACGTCTGCGAACCACATCGACTGGTCGGAATAGACCTCGTCCAGCGAATCGTGATGCGTGCTCTCGGTCGCATCGGACATCTCGCGATAGGCGACGGCATCCATGCCCATCGCCTGCGCCATCTCCGCCTCGTTGGCGGTGCGGCCGAGGGTCTGCTCCAGTTTCGCGCGCGCCGCATTCATCTCGCGACGCTTGCCCATGGCGGACCGGCAGATGGTGGCGTGGCGGCGCAGATGATCGATCATCGCGCCCCGGATCCGCATCGAGGCATAGGTGGAGAAGGCGTGGCCGCGATCCTCATAGCCGTTCGCGGCCTCCACCAGCGCCACCATGCCGATCTGCACCAGATCCTCGATATCGAGCGCGGTGGAAACCCGCCCGTGCACGTGCCAGGCGATGCGGCGGACCAGCGGCATGTGCGCGCGGGCGAGATCGGCCGGGGCGGCCTTGGCGGGGCGCCGCTTGTAGGTGACGGGTGCCTCGGGTGCGTCAAGCAGGTGCATCGGGATGCTCCATTCCGAAAAACAGATTGCCGCCGGAGGTTGGCGGGATGGCCTGATCCGCGAGCGTATGCGCCAGCCGGCGCAGGCCCGCGGCGGCGCGGGATTCGGGAAACAGGGTTACGCAGGGCTGCTTGCGCATGATCGCCATCCGCATATGCTCGTCGCGCGGCAGCGAGCCGAGATACTCAAGCTCGGACGGGAGGAAGCGCGCCGCGACATCGTGGAAACGATCGAACAGGTCGCGGCCCGAAATCTCGCTGTCCACCATGTTGGCGATCACTGATACGCTGGTAAAGCCATGTTCCAGCGCCAGCAGCTTCACCGTCGCATAGGCGTCCATGAACGATGTCGGCTCGCCGGTGAGTACCACCAGCACGCGATCGCTGCGGGTCAGGAAACGCATCGTCTCGTTCCGCATGCCGCTCGGCGTATCGATCACGACGAAATCCAGCTCGTCGATCCGGCTCTGCAACGCCTCGTAGATGCGTCGCCGATCAGTGCCGGTAATTGTTCCGACCGGCAGTTCGCCGCTGGACCCGGGCATCAGCAGCAATCCGTCCTCGGTCCGCTGCATCACGTCCTCGAAGGGATGGCGGCCGTCCACCACGTCGGTCAGCGTGAAGGCGGGGTTGACGCCCAACATGATGGCGGCGTTGGCAAGGCCGTAGTCCACGTCGATCAGCAGCGTGCCCTTATCCGCCCGCGCCAGCGCGACCGACAGGTTCACCGCGATCGAGGTCTTGCCGACGCCGCCCTTGCCGCTTGCCAAGGCGATGACACGCGTCTTGCGTTTCACGTCGTTCACGATGCCATCTCCGCCCTCTGAGTGACCTGGGCGGTCCCTGCGCCGCCTACCACCGCGACGACCTCTACCGGCTTGCCATCCGGTATCTCAAGAAAGGAAAGCACCGGTGCATCGGGTACATGGGGCCGAAGTAGTCGGGAAAGCGCACGGCGGGCGACAGGCGAAGTAACGATGGCGAAGGATTGGGCGGCCGCAGTCAACGGTTCGGCCGCGCTATTGACGGCGGCGACGATACGATTTGCGAGTGCCGGCTCGAACGGGTGGGTGGCATTCGGACCCGCGCGCACGGCCTGCGCCAGCATCGCTTCCAGCCCGGCGTCCAGCGTGATCACGGGCAGCGGCATCCGCACCGGCACCAGCGCCTGCACGATGATCGCGCCGATCCGCAGTCGCACGGCCTCCACCAAGGCGGCGGGGTCGGTCACCTCGCGCGCCGCTTCCACGGCGGCCTCGGCGATGCGGCGGAAGTCCTTCAGCGGCACCCGCTCCGCCAGCAGCGCGCGGCACAACCCCGCGATGTGGGAGAGAGAGAGCGGCGCGGGGGTGAGGCCGGCGACCAGCTGCGGCGCATTCTCCTTCAGCGCATCGAGCAGCTTCTGCGCCTCGTCCATACCAAAAAGGTCGGCGGCGCTGGCGGCGATCAGCTGGTTCAGCTGCGTGGCGATCACCGTTGGCGGATCCACCACCGTGTAGCCCGCGATCACCGCCTCGGTGCGCTTCGACGGATCGATCCACACCGCCTCCAGCCCGAAGCTGGGATCGCGGCAGACGCGGCCCTCGACCGTGCCTTCCAGCGCCCCGCTGTCCAGCGCGAGCAGGCTGTCCGGCCAACATTCGTCCTCCGCCATCACCACGCCCGATACGCTGATGCGATACTGGTTGGCGCCAAGCGAGAGATTGTCGCGCACCCGCACCATCGGCACCACGAAGCCAAGCTCGCGGGAAAGCTGGCGGCGGATGCCGGTGATGCGCGCCATCAACGGTGCACCCTTGCGCTCGTCCACCATCGCGATCAGGCCGTAGCCGAGCTCCAGGCTGAGCGCCGCGCCGTCCGATACCTCGTCCCAGCCGATCGCGCTCGATGGGGCGGCGGTCTTCTCCTCCACCTGCGCCGGGTCGACCGGGGGGGCCTTCGCGGCGGCGCGCAGCTTCCACGCGATGAAGCCCGCGACGCCGGCGGCCGGCAGGATGATCAAGTGCGGCATCCCCGGCAGCAGGCCAAGAAAGCCGAGGATCGCCGCCACCGGCGTCCATGCGCGGGCGGAGCCGAACTGGCTGGTGATCTGGCCCGACAGATCGAGCGGCGAGGAAACCCGCGTCACGATCGCGGCGGCGGCGATCGACAGCAGCAGCGCCGGGATCTGCGCCACCAGCGCATCGCCGATCGCGAGCTGGATGTAGTTGGATGCCGCCTCTGAGATCGACAGCTTGTGGCTGACGACGCCGAGGATCAGCCCGCCGACGATGTTGATGACGAGGATGAGGACGCCGGCGACCGCATCGCCCTTCACGAACTTCGACGCACCGTCCATCGATCCGTAGAAGTCGGCTTCGGTCGCCACCTCCTGGCGGCGGACCTTCGCTTCTTCCGGCGTCATCAGACCGGCGTTGAGATCGGCGTCGATCGCCATCTGCTTGCCGGGCATCGCATCGAGGGTGAAGCGCGCCGACACTTCCGACACGCGGCCAGCACCCTTGGTGATGACGACGAGATTGATGACCATCAGGATGGCGAACACGAAAATGCCGACCGCATAGTCGCCACCGATCAGGAAGTGGCCGAACGCCTCGATCACATGGCCGGCGGCGTCCGCCCCCTCATGCCCGTCCACCAGCACGACGCGGGTGGAGGCGACGTTGAGCGACAGACGCAGCAGGGTGGCGAACAGCAGGACGGTCGGGAAGGAGGAGAAGTCGAGCGGCTTGGCAGCATTCAGCGACACCATCAGCACCGCGAGCGAGATGGCGATGTTGGCGATGAAGCCGATGTCCAGCACCAGCGAGGGCACGGGCACCACCATCAGCCCGATCAGCATCAGCGTGACGAGCGGCAGGATCGCGCCCTTGCCGGCGCCCGCCCAGATCTTCGCCTTGATCGCCGGGGTCGCCATGGCTCAGCGGCCCGCCCGGGCGGTGAAGGTGATCGGCATGGCTGCTCCCATCGTCATGCAAGATGGTTAAGCAAAGGGTGTGCCAATCCCCCGACGAGCGAGGAAACGCCCGCGGTCGCACCGAACGCGAAAAAACCGACGCCGCGGGAGGGCGCGGCGCCGGGGTTCCGACAGATAGCGTCAAAAAACCGTCAGGCGCGCATCATACCGTTGCGCCCGTAAGACAAGGCAGCCGGACGCTGGCCGATTGCGGCAAGCCGGGCGATCTGGCGGCGTGTACGATCAGCCAGATAGGCGGTGCGGATCCTTGCCGCGTCGGCCAATTGCAATGCGTGGGTGACGCGCGTCACCACATCCGGCGTGTCGCGCCAGCCGGCAACGCCGCGCAAGCCATCGACCGCGTCGGCGAAATACGTCAGCGCCTGCTCGATCGCATCCGCCTCGTCACCGTCCAGCGCGGCGATCAACGCCTCCTCGGCGTCGATCAGCCGATCGATCACGGCGGCGCTCATCCGCGCGGCAGGATGTCGATCTCGACCATCCGGTTGGCGATCGCCTGGATGTCGAGCGAATAGGATCCGTTGAGGATGGCGGCGCGGATCTTGGCCACCTTGTCGGTATCGACCGGCGGGCCGCTAGCGGCGAGTTCCGCTGCCGGGTTGGGCGCCGCCTGCGACACCTCGGTCTTGAGCGCGGCCTTCTCGACCGGCGCTCCCTTCTGCACGCCCTGGGAACGGATGGCGTCGACCGCCCCAGTTCCCGTAGGTCCGATGCTGTTGATCATCTTCCCTTCCCTCCGCGTCTACCGCGTCCCAATCGCTCATAGCTAGTAACGACCGGATGAGGGATCCTTTAATTCACGGCAGACGCACCATTCCCTGCGTTACGACTTCGGCCAGAATCGGCGGTTTCGCGCGGTCTCCCCGCACGCGGATGCGGTCTCCCGCCGCCCCGTCCTGCTCGGCGATCACCTGCGTGCTGACGGAAAAGCCGCCGGAACCTGCCACCAGATCGACCGGATCGCCGCGACGGATCACGGTCTCGCCACGCGTCTGCCGGATTGCCGGCATCGCATTGCCGCCTGCCGGCAACACCCTGCCGGCCATCGCGGGTGCCGCCGTGCCGCCGCGCGACAGCGGCACGCGGATGCGCCAGCCGATCTCGGCGCAGCGCAGCGTCGCCGCCCCCTGCATCGGCGGGTCTATCACCACCTCGGAGGGGCAGGCGGCCAGCTTCAGCCGCCGGTCGAGCGGGACGGTAGGCCCGCCCGGCTGGCCGATGTCCGCGCCGAGCGCGATCACGAGCCGCCTTTCGAGCGCGTCGAGATTCTGGAGACCGGCCGCCGCCGCCGGGACAGGCAGCGCGGCAAAGACGAGGAGGAGCGGTTTGAGCGTCACGGGATTAGGCCTCTCGGGAATCAACCCGCTGCCGCAAGTGCCGTGCCAGTTCGTCGCTTGATCAGCGTGGTGGCGGGCCGCTGGTGATTTTCAGCGTCTGCGGCGCAGGCTTACCGCCCATCGCGGGGATGGAGAGGATCAGTCGATCCTCGCGCAGGCCGCCCGCCCGCACCGCGCGCGCCGCCGCCGCCACGCGGGCGGCCGCCAGTTCCCACCCGTCAAGCCGCGCGGTGGCCGCATCGCGACCGGCGCTGACGATCGTCACCTGCCGGCCGGCCTTCGCAGCCTCCGCGCCCATGCCAGCCAGCCAGCGCGCGGCGGCGGGTGTCAGCACGGCCTCCCCCGGCTGAAAAAGCTGCGATGCACGATACTCCGTGCGCGACTCCGTGCGCGCTGCGGCGGGCGTGGTGCCGCCGAAGGCGGCGCGCATCCCCTGCGCCACCGCTTCCGATTGCCCGGCACGTGCGTGGAGAATTACAAAAAAGCCCAGCAGCAGCAAGGTAAGATCGGCGAAGCTCAGCGCCCAGCGCGGCGTGCGCGTCACGCTCACGCCTGTTCCCGCACGTTCGGCAGCGGGCGCGGCGCGGGTGCCGGCTTGGCGAACGGCAGCAGCGTCATCTCGGCCTCGGCCAATCGCTGCAGGCGCAGGATCGCCTGCCCCTGCCAGGCCCGCTCCGCCTCGGCCAGCCGCTCCAGCCGGGCGGCGATCGGCCCGGCGATCGCGCCGGAGACGATCACGCCGTAGAGCGTCGTCAGCATCGCCAACGCCATCGCGGGGCCGATCCGCATCGCATCGTCCATCGCGGAGAACATGCCAATCAAGCCGATGACGGTGCCGATCATCCCCATCTGCGGGCCGGCATCGGCCGCCGCCCGCCAGAAGCCGGCGGCGGCGTCATGCCGCAGGCGGCGCGCCTCCATGTCCTGCGCGGCCCAGTCGGCGAAAGCCTGCGGGGTCGCGGCATCGGAGAGCTGGAAGGCGGCGCGCCGCAGGAAGCGCCCGGCGGTATCGACCCGATCGACGCAGGCGATGCCACGCGCGCCGGCCACCGCCTCGATCGCGTTCACCGCGCGAACGGCGGCGGCGGCATCGGCATCCGGATCGGCACGGATAAGCGGTCCCAATGCCGCGAAGGCGCGGGCGAGATCGCCACGGGTAGAGCGTATCGCCGCCGCCGCGACCGCCCCGCCCACCACCAGCGCGAACGCCACCGGATCGAAGAAATGCGCGATCGCGTTCACCCTGATCCCCCT
>CAJYJW010000113.1 GCA_913775025.1 uncultured Sphingomonas sp.
GATCGGCGTCACAGCGAAAAGCCGGGGGCGGGGGCGGCTGCCTTGCCGCCCTTTAGGGCCGGCGCGGGGGCGGGGCGGGCAACTGCCGACGATGGCGCCCCCCGTGACCGCCACCACGCCGCCGGCAGTTGCCCGCCCCGCCCCCCCGCCGGCCCTAAAGGGCGGCAAGGCAGCCGCCCCCGCCCCCGGCTTTTCGCTGTGACGCCGATCAAGGAGAGCATGGTGATGCGTTTCCTCGCCCCCCCCGCCCTGCTGGGCTTTGCGCTCGCGCTCGGTGGATGCGGTCCGGTCAATCGAGGTCTGGATTCGGTGAACCAGCCGGTCGTCTCGCGGACGGATTATGTCTTCGACGCCTCCGCCGATGCCCTGCGCGACGGTTCGCCTGCCGAGGCGGCGCGGATCGACGCATGGTTCGCGGCCCTTCGGCTGGCTTATGGTGATCGCGTGGCGCTGGACGATCCCGCCCGTTCCAGCGATCCGGCGGTGCGCGACGCGGTATCGACGCTGCTGGCGAGACGCGGCCTGCTGCTCTCCGATGCGACGCCGGTGACGGAGGGCCCGATCGCGCCAGGCCATGTGCGCCTCGTCGTCAGCCGCAGCGAGGCGGCGGTGCCCGATTGCCCCAATTGGGACCGTAGATCCCAGCCCGAACTCGCCGCGTCCACCATGTCGAACTACGGCTGCGCGGTGAACAGCAACCTGGCCGCGATGGTCGCAAACCCGGAGGATCTGGTGCGCGGCGTGGCCGCCAGCGGCACGGATGGCCGATCGGTCAACAAAGCGATCAAGGCGTATCGCGATGCGCCATCGACCGCGGCGGCAGGCCTGCGTGGCGAAAACACAAAGGCAGGCCAGTAATGAACGCCCCCTTCAACCCCCGCGCCGCCGCCGCCCGCGAACCCTTCGCCGCCTTCGTCTGCGATGACGCCACCGCCGACGTCTTGCGCCCGGTGGTGAACGAGCTTGGCTGGGCCCCAGAACGGGTTGGCAAGGGTGGCTTGCGCAATGCCGTGCAAACCCTGTCGATCGCGGCCAGCCCCAATATCCTGTTCGTCGATCTCTCTGAAAGCGGCGATCCGCTCAACGATATCAACGCGCTGGCTGAAGTATGTGAGCCGGGCACTGTGGTAATCGCGGCGGGGCAAGTGAACGACGTTCGGCTGTACCGCGATCTCGTGGCGAGCGGTATTCAGGATTATCTCCTCAAACCGTTCAGCGCGGACCAGATGCGCGATGCGCTGATGCAGGCGCAACTGACGATCGCCGGCCCCAAGATCAGCGACGCTCCAGCCGATCGCCCGCATCTCACCACCGCCGTCATCGGCGTGCGCGGCGGCGTGGGCGCGTCCTCGATCGCGACATCGATCGCGTGGTTGTACGGCGACAAGGGCCACCGCTCCACCGCCCTTCTCGACCTCGACGTACACTTCGGCACCGGCGCGCTCAGCCTCGATCTGGAGCCGGGGCGCGGCCTGACCGACGCGATCGAAAACCCCAGCCGCATCGACGGCCTTTTCATCGAGCGCGCGATGGTGAAGGCGAACGAACGGCTGGCCGTGCTATCCGCCGAGGCACCGATAAACCAGCCGATGACCGGCGACGGCATCGCCTTCGTGCAGTTGCAGGAGGAGTTGCGCGGCGCGTTCGAATGTACGGTCGTCGATCTGCCGCGCACGATGCTGATCCAGCACCCGCATCTGCTCAACGACGTGCAGACAGCGGTGGTCGTGACCGAGCTGACGCTGGCGGCGACGCGCGACGCGATCCGCATCCTCAGCTGGCTTAAGGCGAATGCCCCGCAGACAACGGTGATGGTCGTCGCTAACCGTGTGCCCCCGCCGGGCCTGGCGGAAATCAGCCAGAAGGATTTCGAATCCTCGATCGAGCGTAAGATCGACCTGATCGTGCCATTCGATCAGAAAGTTGCCGCACAGGCCGCAAAGCTGGGCAAACCGATGGCCGATGTCGCGCGCGCCGGCAAGATCGGCCCCCTGCTCGGCGGCCTCGCTGCCCGGCTGATCGCCAGCGTGGAGAGCGGCGCCGGCCCCTCCGTCAAGCCGCGCGGCTCACTGCTCGGCCGATTGAGCGGCATCCGCGCGAAACTGCCCAGCCGCCGCGCCAAGACGCAGGATTGATCGGAATACGCGGATGACCGGGACGATGCCCTTCCTGCTGATGATGCTGGCGATCTTCGGAATGCTGGCGATGGGCATCCTCGCCTTCACCGGCCCGTCCGTCGGCAAGGCTCAATCCCGTCGGCTGGAGGCGGTACGCGACCGGCATACCGAAGGTGCGACCGTCGCCACGCAATTACGCCGCATCACCGCGCAACGCGAGACACGGCTCGATCTCGCCGTTACCCGCCTGTTGCCCAATCCCGCCTTGCTGACCAAGCGCATAGCCCAGACCGGTAAGGAATGGACGCTTGGCCAGTATATGGTGGTGAACGCCGCACTTACCGGCGGCATCGCCTTTCTGGCCATTGTCCGGGGCGCGCCGCCCCTGCTTGCCCTTCTGGCGGGCATCTTCATCGGCGTGGGCCTGCCGCACATGATCGTCGGCATGCTCATCAAACGGCGCGTGACGCAATTCACCGCCAAATTTCCCGACGCGATCGAGCTGTTGGTGCGCGGCCTGCGGTCCGGCCTGCCCATTTCCGAAACGCTCGGCGTGGTGGCGACCGAGGTGCCCGGCCCAGTCGGCGTGGAGTTTCGCGCCGTCGTCGACAAGATGAAGATCGGTCGCACGATGGAAGTGGCGCTACAGGAAACCGCCGATCGGCTGGGCACGCCCGAATTCCAGTTCTTCGTCATCACGCTTTCGATCCAGCGAGAGACGGGCGGCAATCTCGCCGAAACGCTCTCCAACCTGGCCGACGTGCTACGCAAGCGCGGCCAGATGAAACTCAAGATCAAGGCGATGTCGTCCGAATCGAAGGCGTCGGCCTACATCATCGGCGTGCTGCCGTTCATGGTGTTCGGCGCGATCCTCTACATCAACCCCAGCTATATGATGAAGTTCTTCGAGGACGAGCGGCTGATCGTCACCGGCTTGGGCGGGCTGGTGTGGATGGGGATCGGCGCGTTCGTGATGCGCCAGATGATCAACTTCGAGATTTGAGGGGGCCGGAACGATGACACCCACGGGCGGCCCCAGGATCCTCGGCGTCGATATCTTCAGCGCCGCCACCTTCTTCATGGCGATGGCGACGGCGGCCCTGTTCGTGGCGCTTTGGGCCGCCACGACCGTGCGCGATCCGATGGCCAAGCGGGTGAAGGCCCTGAACGACCGGCGGGAGCAGTTGAAGGCGGGCATCGCCGCCTCCACCGGCAAGCGACGCGCCAAGCTCGGCCAGAGCACCGAGGCCGCCGACCTTCTTCGCAACTTTCTGAGCTCGCTCAGCGTGTTGCAGGATACGCAGGTCAAGCAGACGCAGATTCGACTGGCGCAGGCCGGCATCCGTTCGAAGGACTGGGCGCTCGCCGTCATCTTCGCGCGCATGGTGCTGCCGATCGTCTTCGGCGGCACGATGGTGGTCGGCATCTATCTGCTGGGCTGGTTCGGGGACTGGTCGCCGTTCAAGCGCTCCGGGCTCGCCGCGCTATCGCTTATCGGAAGCTACAAGCTGCCCGACATCCTGTTGAAGAACAAGATCGACAAGCGATCCGCCGCGATCCGCAAGGGCCTGCCGGACGCCCTCGACCTGCTGGTGATCTGCGCGGAGGCGGGGTTGACGGTGGATGCCTCCTTCCACCGTGTCGCGCGCGAACTTGGTCGGGCCTATCCCGAGCTGGGCGATGAATTCGGGCTCACCGCTATAGAGCTGGGATTCCTCACCGATCGTCGCACCGCCTTCGAGAATCTGGCGCAGCGTGTCGATCTGGACTCGGTGCGCGGTGTCGTAACCACCATGATCCAAACCGAAAAGTACGGCACCCCGCTCGCTTCGGCGTTGCGCGTCCTGTCCGCCGAGTTCCGGCACGAGCGAATGATGCGCGCGGAGGAAAAGGCCGCCCGCCTGCCCGCGATCATGACCGTGCCGTTGATCTTTTTCATCCTCCCCGTGCTGTTCGTCGTCATCCTCGGGCCGGCCGCCTGCTCCATCTCCGACAATCTGTTGAAGGGCTGATCGGAACGCCGGCCGGGCATTGTCGTTAGGCTTCCGTAACAGGAGGCCCACGCCATGGCTGTCTCAATCAATCAGCTTGCGATCTACGCGCTTATCCTCGTCCTCGGATGGCTGTTGGGGCTGCTGTCCCGATCCGGGGGCGGAAAGTGGCGGCGTCAATATGAGACGGAACGCGACGCCCGGATCGCGCTGGAAACCGCGCATGAGGAGCGCGATGCCGCCGCCCGCGCCCGTATCGCGGAATTGGAACGTCATGCGCCTGCGGTCGGTGTCGGCACCGCCGGCGCATTGAGCGCCGCGGCCGCCGGCCGTCGCGACGATCTGTCGCTGATCCGGGGCATCGGTCGTTCCGGCGAGACGCTGCTGAACGAGGCGGGCGTCCACCGTTTCGTTGATCTCAGCCGGATGAGCGACAGCGATGCAGCGGCACTCGAAGGGCGGCTGGGCGCCGAACCAGGCACGATCGCACGCGAAGAATGGCGCGAACAGGCAGCTCTGCTCGCCGGCGGCGAAACCGACGAGCACCGGCGACGCTTCGCTTGAGCCGAGGTTCGGCGATTGCCTTAAATCGATTGCGCCAAGCGGCGGGCAATTGCTTCCCGCTCGCTTGGCTGCAACGTATTACTCCCCGCCCCTCTGCTCGGGTTCAATCTGCGGATTGCAACGCGGCCTGAGCGGCCGCTAGGCGCGCGATCGGCACTCGGTACGGTGAAGCGCTGACGTAATCGAGCCCGGTCCGCTCGCAGAAAGCGATGGAGGCCGGGTCGCCGCCATGCTCCCCGCAGATACCGAGCTTGATGGACGGCCGCGTGCCGCGTCCGCGCTCGGCGGCGAGCTCGATCAGTTCGCCGACGCCCTCCACGTCGAGGCTGACGAAGGGATCCTTGGCGTAGATCCCCTGCTCGACATAAGTCGAGAGGAAGCGGGCGGCATCGTCCCGGCTGACGCCGAGCGTGGTTTGCGTAAGGTCGTTCGTACCGAAGGAGAAGAATTCGCCGACCTCGGCAATTTCGCCTGCCTTCAAAGCGGCGCGCGGCAACTCGATCATCGTGCCGACGAGATATTCGAGCGTGCGCCCGCGTTCAGCGAACACGGCCTCCGCCGTCTTATCGATCACCGCCTTCATCAGCTCCAGCTCGCGCCGGGTGGCGACCAGCGGCACCATCACCTCCGGTATCGGTGCCGCGCCAGACTTCTCCGCCACATCCACCGCCGCCTCAAAAATCGCGCGCGCCTGCATTTCGTAGATTTCGGGGTAGGTGACGCCCAGCCGGCAACCGCGATGGCCCAGCATCGGGTTGAACTCATGCAACTCGCCCGCCCGCCGCTTGAGCGTATCGACCGACACGTCGGCAGCCTTCGCCACCTCGGCGAACTCTTCCTCCTCGTGCGGCAGAAACTCGTGCAGCGGGGGGTCGAGCAGGCGGATGGTGACGGGCAGCCCCGCCATGATCTCGAAAATCTGCGCGAAATCGGTGCGCTGCTCCGGCAACAGCTTGGCCAGCGCGGCGCGGCGGCCCGCCTCCTCCTCCGCCAGGATCATCTGGCGCACCGCCGTGATGCGCGCCGCATCGAAGAACATGTGCTCCGTACGGCACAGGCCCACGCCTTCCGCGCCGAACTGGCGGGCGGTGCGGCAGTCGGCCGGCGTCTCCGCGTTGGCGCGCACCTTCAGGCGGCGGTGGCGGTCGGCCCATTCCATCAGCGTGCCGAAATCGCCCGCCATCTCCGGCTCGACGGTTGCGACTTCGCCGATCATCACCTCGCCGGTCGCGCCGTCGATCGTGATGAGATCGCCTTCACGCACCTCCCGCCCGCCGACGCGCGCGATCCGCGCCTTGGCGTCGATCGCGAGTGCGCCGACGCCCGACACGCATGGCCGCCCCATGCCGCGCGCGACCACGGCGGCGTGGCTGGTCATGCCGCCGCGCGCCGTCAGGATCCCGCGCGCCGCATGCATGCCATGAATGTCTTCGGGGCTCGTTTCAGTCCGCACGAGGATCACCGCGTCGCCCTGGCTCGTCCTTTTCTCGGCGGTGTCACTGTCGAAAACGGCGATCCCGCTGGCCGCGCCTGGAGAGGCGGGCAGCCCCTTGGCGATCACATCACGCGGCGCCTTCGGGTCGAGCGTCGGGTGAAGCAGCTGATCGAGCGCCGCGGGATCGACGCGCGATACCGCCTCCGCCTCCGAAATCAGCCCCTCGCCCGCCATATCCACCGCGATCTTCAGCGCGGCCTTGGCGGTACGCTTGCCCGATCGCGTCTGGAGCATCCACAGCGTGCCCTGCTGCACGGTAAATTCGATATCCTGCATGTCGCGATAATGTGTTTCCAGCAGGTCGAAGACCTTGGCGAGTTCGCCATACACCTGCGGCAACGCCTCCTCCATCGAAAGAGGCTTGGCCCCTGCCGCCTCGCGCGCCGCCTTCGTCAGATATTGCGGCGTGCGGATGCCGGCGACCACATCCTCGCCCTGCGCGTTGATCAGGAATTCGCCGTAATAGGCCCGGTCACCCTTGGCCGGATCGCGGGTGAAGGCGACGCCGGTGGCGGAGGTGTCGCCCATATTGCCGAACACCATCGCCTGCACGTTGACGGCGGTGCCCCAAGCGGCGGGGATGTCGTTCAATCGGCGATAGACCTTCGCGCGCTCCGATTGCCAAGATCCGAACACCGCACCGACCGCACCCCACAATTGCTCGTGCACGTCCTGCGGGAAGGGCTTGCTCCACTGATCCTGCACGATCGCCTTATACTGGCCGACAAGCTCGCGCAGATCTTCGGACGACAATTCCGTGTCGAGGGTGAAGCCCTTGTCCTCCTTGGCGATTTCCAACGCCTCCTCGAACGCGCCATGATCGAGTTCCAGCACCACGTCGGAATACATCTGGATGAAACGACGGTAGCTGTCCCACGCGAAGCGCGCGTCGCCGGACTTGGCCGCCAGCCCCTCCACCGTCTCGTCGTTGAGGCCGAGGTTCAGGACGGTGTCCATCATCCCCGGCATCGACGCGCGCGCGCCCGAGCGGACCGACACCAGCAGCGGATCGGCCGCGACGCCGAACCTCTTGCCCGTCATCTGCTCGATATGCGCGATGCCGTTCGCCACCTCGTCGCGCAGGCTGTCGGGGAAGCGCTCACCCTCCTCATAATAGCGGGTGCACATTTCGGTGGAGATGGTGAAGCCCGGCGGAACCGGCAGCCCGATCGACGCCATCTCGGCCAAATTGGCCCCCTTGCCGCCAAGCAGGTTCTTGTCGCCCTTGCCGCCATCGGAGACGCCGCCGCCGAACCGGTACACATATTGCGTCATATCGTCAGTCCCCAGATGCGGAAGCGGGTCGCCGCCGTGTTACAGCGACTTATCCCTCGATTTTCGAAAAGTTGGCAACGCCGTGCACCGCCTGCCGGATGCGGCCGAGCAGGTTGAGCCGCGCAGCGCGCTTGGCCGGATCGGCATCGTTCACCGTCACCTGCTCGAAGAAGGCGTCGATCGGCTCACGCAGCGCTGCAAGCGCGGACATGGCGGCGGCGAAATCCTCCCGCGCCACCGCATCCGCCGCCGCCGGCCCTGCGCGATCAAGCGCGGCGGCAAGCGCGGCCTCGGCCGGCTCGGGCGTATAGGCGGCACGGCCCGGAGCGTCCGCCGCATGATCGAGCGCCGCGACCGCCGCCGCAACATCGTCATCCTCGACGAGGGCGAGCGGATCCTCCTCCCCCGTCTGCGCGATGCCCTGCTCGGGCGCGGAGGTGAGGATGGCGGGCGCATCGACCCACCCCTCCTTCTTCAGGATGTTCGATGCACGCTTGTACCCGGCGAGCAGGTTGCGCCCATCCTCCGTCCCCACGAACGCCTGCAACGCCTTCACCCGCGCGAGCAGGCGAACGAGATCATCCTCCCCACCCAGCGCAAACACCGCGTCGATGAGATCGTGGCGGACGCCGGCCTCGCGCTGCTGGACCTTGAGGCGATCAATGATAAAATGCACCACTGGGACTGCCGTCGCGCGACGATATTTATCAGCGTCGCTCAAGGGTAGATAATGGCTTACCCCCACCCACCCCTCTCTAATAAACTGGCCAAAGCTTCCTCTGACTTCATTGACGACTGCTAGTCGGATCAAGCCGATTGCACCACGACGCAGGGCGAAAGGATCTTTAGAGCCTGAGGGCAACTCATCGACCGAAAAGAACGCTGTTACGCTGTCCAGCTTATCTGCCAAACACACCGCCACCGTCACGGGGGCTGTGGGCACCTCGTCACTCTGCCCGACAGGTTTGTAGTGATCTCGGATCGCATCGGCCACCGCATCCGGCAGACCTTCCGCACGGGCGTAGTATCCGCCCATAACGCCCTGTAATTCGGGGAACTCCCCCACCATTCCAGTAACAAGATCGGCCTTGCACAACTCCGCTGCTTGGCTCGCCTGATCCGCAAGCAGCTTCCGCTCCTCCGCATCCGCGTGCGGGGCGACGATGCCTTCCTCCACCAGCCAGCGGGCCAGCTTTGCCACGCGGGCGACCTTGTCCGCCACGGTGCCGAGCTTTTCGTGGAAGACGATCTGGTCGAGCTTCCTCGCATTCTCCGCGAGCGGAACCTTGAGGTCCTGCTCCCAGAAGAATTTCGCGTCCGCCAGCCGCGCGGCGAGCACCTTTTCGTTACCAGCGATCACGCCCGCGCCGCCGTCGGTCGCGTCGATGTTTGCGGTGCAGACGAAGGCGGGAGCGAGCGCGCCCGTCGCATCGGTCAGCGCGAAATATTTCTGGTTGGTCCGCATGGTGAGCTGGATCACCTCGCGCGGCACGGCAAGGAAGGCGGGGTCGAAGCGGCCGAGCAGCGGCACCGGCCATTCCGTCAGCCCGGCGTTCTCCGCCACCAGCCCCTCATCCGGCACCACCGTCAGCCCCGCCGCGGCGGCAGCCTTCGCGGCCCCCTCGGCGATGATCGCGCGACGCTCGGCGGGGTCGAGGATGACGTGGGCGGCGCGCAGTTTGAACGCATAGTCGTCCGCGCTGCCGATCGTGATCGGGCCGGGATGATGGAAGCGATGGCCAAACGTTGCCGCCCCACTCTCGATCCCGTCGACCGCGATCGGCACCACCTCCTCATCCAGCAGCGCGACAATGCCCTGCAACGGTCGCACCCAGCGCAAGGAGGCAGTGCTGATCGACGCCGCCCCCCACCGCATCGACTTCGGCCACGGGAACGCGCGCACGATCGTAGGCACCGCCTCAGCCAGGACATCGGCGGTGGCGCGGCCGGGCTTCTCGATCACCGCGAACAGCACGATGTTGCCCTTGGCGTCGGTCCGCTCGACCAGTTGCTCGCGGGTCAACCCGGTCTTGCCGAGGAAGCCGGCGAGCGCCTGCGGTGGGGCATCGGCGCGCGGGCCCTTCACCTCCTCGCGCGCGCCCACCGTCTCCAACGGCAGCCCGCGCGCGATCAGCGCGAGGCGGCGGGGGGTGGCGAAGGTCTCGATCGCGTCGGCCACAAGACCGGCTTTGGCGATCTCGGCGGTGAACAGGCGGGCGAGATCGGCGGACGCTTTCTCCTGCATCCGCGCGGGAATTTCCTGGGAGAGCAGTTCGAGCAGGAAGTCGGCCATCGTCAGCCCCCCTCCGCCATCGTTCCATCGACGCTTCGCCCCGCCGTACCCTTGGATGGCTCCGCCCATCCATTATGGGCCATCCAGGCAGCGCACGCCCCTTTCGCCAGATCGCGCACGCGGCCGATATAGGCCTGCCGCTCCGCCACGGAGATTACGCCACGCGCCTGTAAGGTGTTGAACACATGGCTGGCCTTGATCGCCTGATCGTAGGCCGGCAGCGGCAGCTTGCGTTCGATCAACGCCTTCGCCTCGTCGGCGGCCATGCGGAACTGCTCAAAGAGCGTATCGGTGTTCGCCGCCTCGAAATTATACGCGCTGAACTGGCGTTCGTTCTCCAGAAAGACGTCGCCATAGCTCACGCCCTCGTCATTGAAGGCGAGTTCGTATACGTTGTCGACGCCTTGGATATACATGGCCAATCGCTCGAGGCCATAGGTCAATTCACCTGCCACGGGCTTGCAGTCAAAGCCGCCAACCTGTTGAAAATAGGTAAATTGTGTCACTTCCATCCCGTCGCACCAGACCTCCCAGCCCAGGCCCCATGCGCCCAGCGTCGGGCTCTCCCAATCATCCTCGACGAAGCGGATGTCGTGGCGTAGTGGATCGATGCCGATCGCCGCGAGGCTGCCGAGATACAGCGCCTGCAAGTCGGGCGGCGAGGGCTTCAGGATCACCTGATATTGGTAATAATGGCCAAGCCGATTAGGGTTTTCGCCATAGCGACCGTCCGTAGGCCGGCGGCTAGGCTGAACGTAAGCGGCCTTCCACGGGTTCGGCCCGAGCGCGCGAAGGGTCGTGGCAGGATGGAAGGTGCCAGCGCCCATCTCCATGTCATAGGGCTGGAGAATGACGCAGCCCTGCGC
>CAJYJW010000114.1 GCA_913775025.1 uncultured Sphingomonas sp.
TCGGCGTCGTGGGCGGGGTGGGCGTGGCGCTGGTGGGTGGCTCCGTTTGTAAGGGCGGAGGCGTGGGTGTGGGCGTCGCGGGCGGAGTGGGCAGGGGGTTCACGCCGCCGCCGCCCCCGCCGCCACAGGCCGCAAGCCCGTAGATCGGCGCGGTCGCGAGAAGCAGCCGGGCGATGTGGCGAAGCGATGACATGGCAAGCCCTCCCCGCAAACGGCACGGTTTCCCCGCCCTGCCGGTTGCCCCACGCTTGTGCCCCGGCTAGAGCGCGCCCGCAATGCTGGACGCGCTTCGCCATATCGACACCTGGATCTTCGATCTCGACAATACGCTGTATCCCGCGTCCTGCGACCTGTTCGGCCTGATCGATCAGCGCATGACCGATTACGTCGCCCGCCTGACCGGCATGGAACGGGAGGAGGCGCGCGTCTATCAGAAGGCGCTGTTCCACACACACGGCACCACCCTTTCCGGCCTGATGCAGGCGCATGAGGTGGATCCGCATCATTTCCTCGCCGACGTGCACGATATCGCTATGGACGTGCTGGCCGAGGACAGGCGCGTGATCGAGGCCTTGGCGTGTTTGCCGGGCCGAAAGCTGATTTTCACCAACGGCGATGGCGCCTATGCCGGCCGTGTTCTCGCCAAGCTTGGCCTGTCGGAGAGCTTCGAGGCGATCCACGATATTCACGCCTGCGCCTACGATCCGAAGCCCAATCCGCCAGCCTATGCGGCGATGTGCGCTGCCTTGCGCGTGCGGCCGGAGACGGCGCTATTCGTGGAGGACATGGCCCGCAACCTCAAGCCGGCCAAGGCGCTCGGCATGACGACGGTGTGGATCAACAACGGCTCCGATCAGGGGCCGGCGGGCGAGACGCCCGACTATATCGATTATGAAATCGCCGATCTGGGCGAATGGCTGCAAGCGGTTACGGGGGAACGGGCATGAGCGACCTTCAGGCGACGATCGAGCAGGCGTGGAACGACCGCGAGACGCTCGGCTTCTCCACGACCGGGCCGGTGCGCGAAGCGGTGGCGCAGGCGCTGGCCGATCTCGATGCCGGGCGGGCGCGCGTCGCTGAGAAGACCGGCGGCCAATGGGTCGTGAACCAGTGGCTCAAGAAGGCGGTGCTGCTTTCCTTCCGCCTCAACGACAATGCGTTGGTGGATGGCGGCTCGGCCGGCGCGCCAGGGTGGGACAAGGTGCCCTCCAAGTTCGTCGGCTGGGGCGAGGCGCAGTTCCGCGCCGGCGGCTTTCGCGCGGTGCCGGGCGCGGTGGTGCGTGCGGGTGCCTTCATCTCGAAGGGTGTCGTTCTCATGCCGAGCTTCGTCAACATCGGCGCTTATGTGGGCGAGGGGACGATGGTCGATACTTGGGCGACGGTCGGTTCCTGCGCGCAGATCGGGCGTAACGTTCACCTTTCCGGCGGCGCGGGGATCGGCGGCGTGCTGGAGCCGTTGCAGGCGAACCCGGTGGTGATCGAGGACGGCGCGTTCATCGGCGCGCGCGCCGAGGTGGCCGAAGGCGTGATCGTGGAGGAGGGCGCGGTCCTCTCGATGGGCGTATATCTCGGCGCGTCCACCAAGATCGTCGATCGCGCGACGGGCGAGGTGTTCGTCGGGCGGGTGCCATCCTATTCGGTGGTGGTGCCGGGCGCGTTGCCGGGCAAGCCGATGGCGGACGGCACGCCCGGCCCGTCGCTCTACTGCGCGGTGATCGTCAAGCGGGTGGATGCGCAGACCCGCGCGAAGACCGGCATCAACGAGCTTCTTCGCGATTGAGCAGGGCGGCGGGGCGGCTCACGCTCCGCCCCGGAGGGCCGGTAGGATCGCCCGATAGGCCTCGATCGGCCAGGGCAGGCCGGTGCGGCCGCCGTTGGCGAGCAGATAATAGTGCTCGGCGATCATGCCCATCTGCTCCAGCCCGTACGCCTCATAGGGTTTTCCCGGGACAAGCGCATAGGCGTAGCGCCGATCGAACGGCCCGCGCAGCCACACCCATTGTTGCAGTCCGTACCATTGATACAGGTGCGCGCCCTCATGCACGAACAGCGCCCGGCGGCGGAGCGACACGGCCGGGCCAGCGAAATCATCCTCATAGCAGCCGGGGAAATAGAGATGGCCGTTCGGGGCCATCGCGCGATCGCGGGGGAAGGGCCAGCAGAGCCGCTGCGGGTGCACCCGAACCTGGCCATAGGCGATGCCGTCACCGAAAACCCCCCGCAGGAGCGCGATTTCGCCGGTGGTAAGAGGGCGGCAGGGGCGGCGCATGCTGGTGCTCCAACGCGGAACGATCCGCTTTCGCTGCGACGCGGCAGCCGGATTGGCAAAGCGAACGCGTGCGGCTAACAGCCCCCTACCTGTTTCGCCAGACGAGGAATCCCGCATGACGCCGACGGTCAAGAGCATTCTGTCCAATTATGAGAGCGACAATCCCGGCACCAAGGGCAACCTTGCCCGCATCCTGATGCAGGGCCGTTTGGGCGGCACCGGCAAGCTCGTCATCCTGCCGGTCGACCAGGGGTTCGAGCATGGCCCGGCGCGCAGCTTCGCGATCAACCCGCCGGCCTATGATCCGCACTACCACTATCAGCTCGCCATCGATGCGGGGCTTTCGGCCTATGCCGCGCCGCTCGGGCCGCTGGAGGCCGGGGCGGATACGTTCGCCGGGCAGATCCCGACGATCCTGAAGGTCAATTCGTCGAACAGCTGGGCCGGATCGATCGATCAGGCAGTCACCGGATCGGTCGACGATGCGCTGCGGCTCGGTTGCGCCGCGATCGGTTTCACCATCTATCCGGGTTCGGACGATATCTTCGAGCAGATGGAGGAGATCCGCGAGATGTCCGCCGAGGCGAAGTCGGTCGGCATCGCGACGGTGATCTGGAGCTATCCGCGCGGCGGCGAGATCTCGAAGAAGGGCGAGCTCGCGCTCGATGTCGGCGCCTATGCCGCCCACATGGCGGCGTTGCTCGGTGCGCACATCATCAAGGTGAAGCTGCCGACCGATCATATCGAGCAGAAGGACGCGGTCTCCGCCTATAAGGACGGGGACTGGTCGACGCAGGCCAAGCGCGTCGCGCACGTGCGGCAGGCATGCTTCGCGGGTCGTCGCCTCGTCGTCTTCTCGGGCGGCGCGTCGAAGGGTTCGGATGCGGTGTATCAGGATGCGCGCGATATTCGCGACGGCGGCGGCAACGGTTCGATCATCGGCCGCAACACCTTTCAGCGTCCGCGCGCCGAGGCGCTGGAGCTGCTCGACCGGATCGTCCGGATCTACAAGAACGAGGAGTGATCGCCAGCGTCCGCGCGCCGCGTGGACACGGTGACGTTCAGACGGCGGCTTCGCTTCGGCGCGGCCGCCGTTTTCGTATCCGTTGGCCGCGGGGAACATTCCACCGCCGGCCAAACCGATCTAAGGGCCGGGCATGACGATCGCCGACGACACCGAATCCCTCCCCTTCAACGAGGATGCCCTGCGCCTCGATCCCGGCTTCGCCGATCGGTTCGAGCGGGACCCGAACCGGCCTGCCTGCCAACTCTATCTGATCTCGCCGCCCGCGATCGGGCCGGATTTCGCGACGATGCTGGATGAGGCGCTGGCCGCCGGCCCGGTGGCGGCGTTCCAGCTGCGGCTGAAGGGGCTGGCCGATCACGCCATCGCCACGCTCGCGCCGCCGCTGATGGAGATATGCCGCAAGCATGACGTGGCATTCATCGTCAACGACAGCATCGGCCTCGCCAAGCGGCTGGGGGCGGACGGCGTGCATCTGGGTCAGGAGGATGGCGACCCGCGCGAGGCGCGTGACGCGCTGGGCAAGGATGCGCAGATCGGCGTTACCTGCCACGACAGCCGCCATCTGGCGCTGGAGGCGGGCGAGGCCGGGGCGGACTATGTCGCGTTCGGGGCCTTCTACCCCAGCACCACCAAGGAGGCGAAGCATCGACCCGAGCCGTCTATTCTCGGCTGGTGGTCCACCCTGTTCGGCATCCCCTGCGTCGCGATCGGTGGTATTACCGCGGACAATGCGGCGCCGCTGATCGAGGCGGGCGCGGATTTCATCGCCGTCAGCGGTGCGGTGTGGAACCACCCGCAGGGGCCGGCGGCAGGCGTCTCCGCATTCTCGACCGTGCTCGGCGGAGCAAGCTAGCCAAAGGGTCGTGCGCGTGAAGCCTTACCAGGTCCGCACGCGCCCGGTATCGACATGCACGAAACCGTCTTGCGGATAATAGCCCACGCCGCCCATCTGTGCCGACAGCGCCGCCATCCGCAACCGATCGAGCCCGATGCCGGGCATCGCGATGTCGGTCGCCTTGCCGAGCATATGCTGGCTCTTGCTGGCGACGCCGGTATGCTCCCCACCCCGCGCGCGCAACGCCGCATTGGTGCGGGGCGAACGGTAGCCGGAGATCAAGTCAAAGCCCCGACGCGGATTGACGCCAAGCCGATCGCGAATTTCCGCGAGCAGATTGAACAAATTGGGGTCCATGTTCGTCGTGTCGCCGGTTCGCCAGTCACGCAGGCCATGATTCAGTTCCGCCAGGCCCTGTGCATCGAACCGGCCGTTGGCAAAATAGCGGGCGTCCACCCGATCATTGGTGTGGACGTTACGGAAGGCAAGGCGGCGTTCCGGCAAGGCGGATAAGGCCGGGGTCGGGATCAGGGCGGCTCCGCCCAGCGCAAAGGCACCGGCGAAGAGCCCGCGACGGCTCAAGGTCGTTTCGGTCATTCTCACCTGTCGGAAAGAAAAAGGGTGTGCCGCGTTCGTTCGCTGACGGATATTGGTATAGGGGTTATTCGTGATGAAAACGATAAAGGTTGCACAGGCTTGTCTCGCCGCAGCAACGGTCTGTCTCATCGCGGGGCCTGTGCAGGCGCAAACCCCGGTGCAACAGGCTGCATCCCCCTATCCAGGCATCGACCTTACGGTGATGCATGTGCAGGTGATCCTCGATCACTTGGGCTTCGGCCCGGGGGTGATCGACGGGCGGGGCGGGGCCTCGTTGAAAAGCGCCCTGATCGGTTTCCAGACGGCGAACAAGCTGCCCAAGACCGGCGAGATCGACAAGGCGACGCTGGCAGCGCTCAACCCATATCGGGAGGTTCGCCCGGTCGCCTTGGTGAAGCTGACGGCGGCGGACGTCGCCGGCCCGTTCGTCGGGGTGATGCCGAAGGATCCGGCCGATCAGGCGAAGCTGCCCGCCATGGCCTATCGGACGCCGACGGAAAAGCTGGCCGAGCGCTTCCATACCACGGCCGGCGTGCTGGTGGCGCTGAATGGCCCGCAGGCGAAGGTCGCGGCGGGACAGGTCGTCAAGGTTCCGGGCATCGCCGTTGCCTCCACCGCCTATCCGGAGACGCTGAAGCCGGAATGGCGCGAGACGCTGAGCAGCCTTTCGGTCGATGCACGGCAGCCGGCGGCGGATCATATCATCGTGGACAAATCGGACGGCGTGCTGCGAGTGTATGACAAGCAGGAAAAGCTTGTCGCCCAATTCCCCGCGACGATGGGGAGCGAGCATGATCCCCTGCCGATCGGCAACTGGAAAATTCAGGGTGCGGCCTATAATCCGCCGTTCCACTACAACCCCGATCTGTTCTGGGACGCGGACAGCAGCGACAAGAAGCAGCTGCTCCAGCCCGGGCCGAACGGGCCGGTCGGGGTGGTGTGGCTCGATCTGAACAAGCCGCACTATGGCATCCATGGCACTCCGAGCCCGGAGACGATCGGCCGGGCGGAAAGCCATGGCTGCATACGGCTTACGAACTGGGATGCCGCCCGTCTCTCGCTGATGGTGAAGCCCGGCACGCCGGCCAAGTTCCAGCCCTGAGGGTGGCGGGATGACGCGGTTCGGCAAGTGGTTCGCGGGCGGGCTGCTTTTCATTGTAGGACTTTTCGTCTTGGGCCTGATGATGCCCCGGACGCAGGTCGAGGACCGATCGGAGACGGCGGCGCCTGCCGTAATTCCCTCACCTCAGGCAGCCGCGCCGCTGCCGACAGGGCTGGTGATGCCCGTAGACGGAGTTCAACCCTCCGATCTGACCGACACCTTCGGCGATCCGCGCGGTGCTGACGGGGAGCGGGGGCACGGCGCGCTCGACATCATGGCCCCGCGCGGCACGGCGGTGCTGGCGGCGGCGGATGGGCGGATCGAGAAGCTGTTCGAGAGCGAGCGCGGCGGCCACACCATCTACATCCGTTCGCCCAACGGGCGGAACATCTATTATTACGCCCATCTGGATACCTACGCGCCGGGCGTGCGGGAGGGCCTTGCGGTCCGCGCGGGTGAGCGGATCGGGACCGTGGGATCCTCCGGAGACGCCGACCCGGCAGGCCCGCATCTTCATTTCGAAATCTCGCGGGTGGCGCCGGGCGCGACCTGGTACGAAGGGCAGCCGATCAATCCCTACCCGCTGCTTGCGGGTAAGGCGTACGGCGGCTAAAGCGCCCGCCGGCTCTTTTCCAAGATCGTGAGACAGGCATGAAGATCAGCGGCGTGGACATACGTCCCGGCAATATCATCGAATATGAGGGCGGCATCTGGCGCGCCGTGAAGATTCAGCACACGCAGCCGGGCAAGGGCGGCGCATACATGCAGGTCGAGATGAAGAACCTGCGCGACGGCCGCAAGAACAATGTGCGCTTCCGCTCCGCCGAGACGGTGGAGCGCGTGCGGCTGGACACGAAGGACTTCCAGTTCCTGTTCGCGGATGGCGATACGCTGACCTTCATGGATAAGGAAAGCTACGACCAGATCACACTGCCGCGCGACCTGCTGGGCGACGCCGCCGCCTTTCTGCAGGACGGCATGGACGTGGTGATGGAATTGTATGACGAGGAGCCGATCAACGTTCAGCTCCCCGATACGGTGGAGGCCACGATCGTGGAGGCCGATGCCGTTGTGAAGGGGCAGACCGCCTCCTCAAGCTACAAGCCGGCCATCCTCGATAACGGCGTGCGCGTGATGGTGCCGCCGCACATCGGCAGCGGCACGAAGATCGTCGTCGACGTCTATTCGCAGGAATATGTCCGGCGGGCGGACTAGGCCGGTTGGCTTACGCGGATAGCGAAGCTGTCCGCATCGCCATCGGCCCGGCCGGCGCGCAGACCGCGACCGACGATACGGGCTTTGCCCGTGGCACCTGACGAACGCTAAACCCCCGTCCCCTCCGTTACCGGAGGGGGGAGAAAAACAGTGGCATCCACCTCCGGTCTCATTTCCGTTATGGAGCGCGCGGCGCGCAAGGCGGCCCCGCGCCTGCGCCGTGATTTCGGCGAGGTGCAGGCGCTACAGGTCAGCCGCAAAGGCCCGGCGGATTTCGTCAGCCAGGCTGATCGCGCGGCGGAACAGACCCTCTACGAGGAATTGAAGCGCGCGCGCCCAGACTGGGGTTTCCTGCTGGAGGAAGGCGGCGTGGTGGAGGGCGATCCCTCCAAGCCGCGCTGGGTGATCGATCCACTCGACGGGACGAGCAACTTCCTCCACGGCATTCCGCATTTCGCCATCTCGATCGCGGTGGAGGAGCCACGTCCGGGCGGACGCACCGAGATCACGCAGGGTCTCGTCTATCAGCCGATCACCGATGAGACCTTTTGGGCGGAGAAAGGGCGGGGCGCTTGGTTGCATGACAGACGGTTGCGCGTATCGGCCCGCCGCGATCTGGCCGATGCCCTGATCGCGACCGGCATACCCTTCATGGGCCATGGCGATTTCGCGCAGTGGACGGCGATCTTTCAGGCGATCGCGCCCGAGGTGGCGGGGATCCGTCGCTTCGGTTCGGCGGCGCTCGATCTCGCATGGGTCGCGGCCGGGCGTTACGACGGCTATTGGGAAAGCGACCTGCAACCGTGGGACGTATCGGCGGGCGTGCTGCTGGTGCGCGAGGCGGGCGGCTTCGTCAGCGATTTTCGCGGCGGCGACCGTCCGTTCGAGCGGAACGAGTTTCTCGCCGCGAACGATGGCCTGCAACCGCGCCTGTTAAAGTTGATCGGCGGGGCGCTACGGCGGGGATAACCCAGATCAAGGCATGACCCCGTAGCGGCCCTTGCGAGTCATTCTCACCGCCCCCCGGCCTTGCCTCACTGGCGGGCGAGACGTAGAAGCCGCGCAAACGGGCCGGCCCCACGCGCGGGCGAGCGCCTATCATGGAGTATCGCTATGGCGTCCGTCGCCGCCGGATATCTGCCGATATTGCTGTTCCTCGGCGTGGCGCTGCTGCTGTCGACGGCCTTCGTCCTGCTGCCGATGGCGGTATCGAAGGCGACGGGCAGCTCAAATCCCTATCCTGACAAGCTGACCGAATATGAATGCGGCTTTCCCGCCTTCGAGGATAGCCGCGCCCAGTTCGACGTGCGCTTTTATCTCGTCGCGATCCTGTTCATCATCTTCGATCTTGAGGCGGCCTTCCTATATCCATGGGCGGTATCACTCGGCGCGATCGGCTTCGGCGGATGGCTGGCGATGATGATCTTCCTGGCCGAACTGACCCTCGGCTTCGTCTATGCATGGAAGAAGGGAGCCCTGGAATGGGAGTAGAGCTCGCGGCGCAGCCGACCGCCCACGGCCTGCCGACCGAAAATACGCCGCCCGACCGCGCCTTCTTCGATGATCTGTCGGGCCAGGTGCAGGACAAGGGATTTCTCGTCACCTCGACCGAGGATCTGTTCCAGTGGGCGCGCACCGGCTCGCTCTGGTGGATGACGTTCGGCCTCGCCTGCTGCGCGGTTGAGATGATCCACGTCAACATGCCGCGTTACGATATGGAGCGGTTCGGCGCCGCGCCGCGCGCTTCGCCGCGGCAATCCGACGTGATGATCGTCGCGGGCACGCTCTGCAACAAGATGGCGCCCGCCCTGCGTCGCGTCTACGATCAGATGAGCGAGCCGCGCTACGTGATCTCGATGGGATCCTGCGCTAACGGCGGCGGCTATTATCATTATAGCTATTCGGTGGTGCGCGGCTGCGATCGGATCGTGCCGGTCGATATCTATGTTCCCGGCTGCCCGCCGACCGCCGAGGCATTGCTCTATGGCGTGATGCAGTTGCAGCGGAAGATCCGCCGGTCGGGGACGATCGAACGGTGAGCCTGACGCATCCGAAATATGCCGCGAACGACGGCATCATCGCAGAGGCGCAGGCCGCGCTCGGCGACGCCCTGCTGCATGCGCGCGAGGAGGTGGGCGAGATCGCGCTGCATATCCATCGCGATCACCTAGTGCCGGCGATGACGATCCTGCGCGATCAGCTGAAATATCAGCAGCTGATGGAAATCGCGGGGGTTGACTGGCCGGAGCGGCCATTGCGGTTCGAGGCGGTCTATTGCCTGCTGAGCCTGACGCGCAACCATCGCATCCGCGTGCATGTGGCGACGAATGAGGCGGACCCGATCCCGTCCGTCACGGGTCTCTGGCCGGTCGCCGGTTGGCTGGAGCGCGAGGTGTACGACATGTACGGCGTGCTGTTCGAGGGAAATCCCGATCTGCGCCGCATCCTGACGGACTATGGTTTTCGCGGCCATCCGCAGCGCAAGGACTTCCCCCTGACCGGCTATGTCGAGCTGCGCTATTCCGAGACGGAAAAGCGCGTGGTGTACGAACCGGTGAAGCTGGCGCAGGATCTCCGCACGTTCGATTTCCTCAGCCCGTGGGAAGGCGCGCAATATGTGCTTCCCGGCGATGAGAAGGCGCAACCGCAGGCTCCCGGCGCCCAGACGCCCCTCAAGGCTGACGAGATCGCGAAGGAGGGAGTGAAGAAATGAACGACCTTCATGACGACCAGACCGCCCGCGTGATGGCATTGGAGGCGCATGAGACGCCGGCCGATCCGACACCCGGTGACGTAGAGATCTCCAACTACACGATCAACTTCGGCCCGCAGCACCCGGCGGCGCATGGCGTGCTACGCATGGTGATGGAGCTTGACGGCGAGATCGTCGAGCGGATCGATCCGCATGTCGGCCTGCTTCATCGCGGCACCGAGAAGCTGATCGAGCACAAGACCTATCTGCAGGCGCTGCCCTATTTCGACCGGCTCGATTATTGCTCGCCGATGTGCATGGAGCATAGCTACGTCCTGGCGGTCGAGAAGCTGCTGGGGCTCAAGGTGCCGCTGCGCGCCCAGTATCTGCGCGTCTTCTTCGCCGAGTTGACGCGCATCATGAATCACATGCTGAACCTCGGGTCGCACGTGATGGACGTAGGCGCGATGACGCCGAACCTGTGGCTGTTCGAAATCCGCGAAGATTGCATGGGCTTTTACGAGCGGGCGTCAGGCGCGCGCATGCATGCCGCTTACTTCCGTCCCGGTGGCGTGCATCAGGACGTGCCCCTCAAGCTCTTGACCGATATCGGCGACTGGTTGGACAATCGCCTGCCCCGTCTGTTCGAGGATGCGATTAGCCTGGTGGCGGACAATCGGATCTTCAAACAGCGCAATGTCGACATCGGTACGGTCAGCCGGGACGATGCGATCGCCTGGGGTTTCTCCGGCCCGATGATCCGGGCGGCGGGCGTGCCGTGGGATCTGCGCAAGGCGCAGCCGTACGACGTCTACGACCGGATGCAGTTCGACGTTCCGGTCGGGACGAAGGGCGATTGCTACGATCGCTTCATGGTGCGGGTCGAAGAGGTTCGCCAGTCCGCCCGGATCATGAAACAGTGCCTGGCCGAGATGCCGGACGGGCCCATTGCAAGCGATGACCGCAAGGTCGCGCCGCCGAAGCGGGGCGAGATGAAGCGCTCGATGGAAGCGCTGATCCACCACTTCAAGCTCTATACGGAAGGCTTCCACGTCCCCGAGGGTGAGGTCTATGTCGCGACCGAAAGCCCCAAGGGTGAGTTCGGCGTCTATCTCGTCGCCGACGGGACGAACAAGCCGTATCGCTGCAAGATCCGCCCAACCGCGTTC
>CAJYJW010000115.1 GCA_913775025.1 uncultured Sphingomonas sp.
TTCACGAAGCCGAGACTCAGAACCTCCACCCCGGCTTTCCACGTGAGGTCGGCGGGCGCGCAGCCGGCAAAAACCAGCGCGTTGGCGAAGCGCGCGCCATCCATATGAAAATGCAAGCCGCGCGCGCGTGCGAACTCGCCGAGCGCCGCCACCTCGTCGGGTGCGTAGACCCGGCCATATTCGGTGGCGTTGGTGATGGAGAGCGCGGCCGGCTGCACCCGGTGCACGTCTTGCGCGATAGCATCGATGGTGCGGGCGACGCCTGCGGGATCCAGCTTCGCGCCCGGTCCGTCCGCCAGCAACAGCTTTGCGCCATGGGTATAGAATTCCGGCGCGCCGCCCTCGTCATTCTGGATATGCGCGTCACGATGGCAGACGATGCCGCGATGCGGCGGGCAGATCGCCGCGAGAGCCAGCGCGTTCGCGGCGGTGCCGGTCGTCACCCAGAATGCGGCCACCTCGATACCGAATATGTCGCTCAGCCGCGCATCCAGTGCACGGCTGGCGGCATCGCCGTCATAAGCGGTATCAACATGATCGACGGCGGCAAGCGCCGCCATTACCGCCGGGGCGACCGGCGCGGCATTATCGGAGAAGAAGCGCATCACCCACCGCTAGGCGCGGGGCGGCCGCATGGTCAATTACATACAGCCACAAGCAATCCGCTTTCCCTGACCTTCCCCTCAGGCAAAGCGTACCGTTACGCCGCGCCGACGCCGCATCGCACCGCCGACCATGCCGGCTGCACCTCTTGTCATGGCCTATTCCGGACGCCGATCGCCGAACCAAAGGCATTCCGCAACTAGCTATCGCTACCCCAGCTTTGCGGCGACTTGTTCGTCCGCAGCCAATTCGACTGTGTCATGCCATCAGCGGGGATGAACTGACAGAAGGCGTCGATGGAATCGCTGCATGGCCGCGACTTTGGCCTGGCCCTTCAGAAGGGAACGTCGTCGTCCAGATCGCTGTCAAAGCTGGGCGCTGGCTTGGACTGGCCGCCGCCACGAGTTCCGCCGCCATAGCCCGATCCACCGCCGCCACGACCACCGCCGCCGGAAAAGCCGCGATCTTCGTCGAAGCCGCGATCCTCGCCGCCGCTCCAGCTATCGCGCGTGCCGCCGCCGCCGCCGCCTTCGCCGCGGCCGTCAAGCATCACCAGCTTCGCATCGAAGCCCTGCAATACCACCTCGGTGGAATATTTGTCCTGGCCCTGATTGTCCTGCCACTTGCGCGTTTGCAGCTGGCCTTCAAGATAGACCTTGCTGCCCTTCCGCAGATAGCGCTCGGCGGTGTTGGCCAGCCCTTCGTTGAAGATGGCGACCGAATGCCACTCGGTCCGTTCCTTGCGCTCGCCGGAATTGCGATCCTTCCAGCTTTCCGATGTGGCAATACGCAGGTTCACCACCTTGCCGCCGTTCTGGAAACTGCGCGATTCGGGATCGCGGCCGAGGTTGCCGACGATGATGACCTTGTTGACGCTGCCAGCCACCCTAATCTCCTATAGCCCGAGCGCGGTCGCCGCCCAGAATGTCAGTCCGGCAGCCACATAGGCCAATCCGAACAGATAGCCCAAGGCGAAAAGCGGCCAGCGCCACCCGTTCGTCTCCCGCCGGATCACCGCGATGGTGGAGAGGCACTGCGGCGCGAACACGAACCACATCAGGAAGGCAAGCGCCGTCGGCAGCGACCAGCGGCCCTGCAAGCGGCCGACCAGCGAGCGCTCGGTCTGCACGTCATCCCCGCCCTCGATCGAATAGACGGTGGCGAGCGAGGAGACCGCCACCTCGCGCGCGGCCATCGCCGGGATGATCGCCAGCGACATCTCGTGATTGAAGCCGATCGGGCGCAGCACCACCGCCAAACTGTCCGCGATGCGCCCCGCGACCGAGTAGCGCACCTGACTCACCCCTTGCGGCGCCTGCGGGAAGCTGAGCAGGGCCCACAGCAGCACCGTCGCTCCCATGATGATCGTGCCCGCCCGCCGCAGGAATATCCACGCACGCTGGGAAAGACCGATCGCGATATCGCGCCAGTTGGGCATCTGATATTTGGGCAGCTCCATCATGAAGCCGCCGTTGGCGCCCCGGGCGATCGTTCGGCGGAACACCAGCGCCGCCACCATCGCGCCCACTACGCCTACGACATAGAGGCCGAACAGCACCAGCCCCTGTAGCCCGATCCCAGGCGCGATCTCGCGCGGCGGGATGAAGGCGGCGATGATGACGGCATAGACCGGCAGGCGCGCGGAACAGGTCATCAGCGGCGCGATCAGGATGGTCGTGAGCCGGTCCTTCGGATCGTCGATCGTACGGGTCGCCATGATGCCGGGAATGGCGCAGGCGAAGGACGACAGCAGCGGGATGAACGCCCGGCCCGACAACCCGACCCCCGCCATCAGCCGATCCATCATGAAGGCGGCGCGGACCATGTAGCCCGATGCCTCCAGCACGAGGATGAAGAAAAACAGAATCAGGATCTGCGGCAGAAACACCAGTACCGATCCGACGCCGGCGACGATCCCGTCCGACAGCAGCGATCGGAGGAAGCCCGGCGGCAGGCCGGCGTTAATCGCATCCTGCATCCGGACGAACAGCTGCTCGATCCAGCCGATCGGCGCTTCGGACCAAGCAAAAACCGCCTGGAACATCACGAACAGGATGGTCGCCAGCAGGATCGGGCCGAATATGGGATGCAGCGCCACATTATCCGCCACATGAGTCCAGCGGCGGGTGAAGCTTTCCTGGCGGGTGGCGGCGACCGCGATCTGCCGGGCGCGGCGTTGCAGCACCGTAATGTCATGTTCCGGCGGCGATCCACCCCGGATCGGCGTCGCACCGCTTATGCCTACCAGCAGGCCGAGCGCATCGCGCAATTCCTCGACACCGCGCTTGCGGACGGCGACCGTGGGGATCACCGGCACGCCCAGCTCGCGCGAAAGCGCCTGTGGATCGACGATCAGGCCGTCCCGCTCCGCCATATCTATCATGTTGAGCGCGATCACCACGGGCAGCCCCAGCGCGATCAGCTGCAGCGTGAAGCGCAGGTGATTGTCGAGGTTGGAGGCATCCACCACCACCAGCAGCGCCGATGGCAGCCGCTCGCCGGCTTGCCGCCCGAACAGCACGTCGCGCGTCACCGCCTCGTCCGGGCTGACCGGATCGAGGCTGTAGGTGCCGGGCAGATCGACCAATTCCGCCGGGCGCCCATCGGCCAGCGCCAGGCGGCCCGATTTTCGCTCCACCGTGACGCCGGGATAATTGCCCACCTTCTGCCGCGCACCGGTGAGCGCGTTGAACAGCGCGGACTTGCCCGCGTTCGGATTGCCGACGACGGCGACGAGCGGCGTCATGCCTGTCACCTCAGGCCGCCGTATCGACGCGGATCGCCGACGCCATCGCCCGCCTGAGCGCGATCGTCATTCGGCCGACGCGACAGGCGATCGGATCGCGACCGAACGGGCCGACGTGCATCGCCTCTATCGGCACACCGGCATCGAAGCCGAATTCACGCAACCGCCTCGCCTCGCCCGGGGTCAGCACGGCCCAGTCGATATCGGCGATGGTGGCGGCGCGGCGCAGCGGCAGTTCGTCCAGACGCAAAGTCGTATCCCGTCAAATCGATCTGCGACTGATTATCAATAAACGAGGCGTTGCGCCAGCCGTTCAGGTGGCCCGATACCGCAACCGCCCCAGAAAACGCGCCGGGCTGAACATGCGCTCGGGATCGGGCTTCAGCCGGGCCTTCAGCGTCTCGATCCGCATCACATTATCGATGCGGCGTTCGAGAAAGGCGCGAGTCTCGGCCATGCCCTCGCTCTCGTCATCGAGGAAGACGAGGATGGTCGAACCATAAACGGCGGCAAGCGTGGCGCGCTTGGTGTAATAAGCGAGGTCGGTGGCCCGGTCGCCGGCCAGATACCACATCGCATCCGCCGCCCGCCAGCCGAGCCGTACGCCCGCCGCGGCATTGGCAGGCAGCGCCAAGAGCGCGATGGCGCGACGCAATGCCTCCCGATCGTAAGCGACCAGATCAAGCCGCGTCTCGATGAGGGCTGCGATGCGCTGGCGAACCTTCATCGTCGCCAGATGCTCGGGCGGCAGCGCCTCGGCCATCCGCCGGTCGACATCGGCGAACCAGGCATCGATCATGCCCACCGCGCCATCGGCGAAGGCGAGCCGGGCAATCGCGGGGTCGAGGCCGATCTCCCGCGCTGCCGCCTCCAGTGCAAGATCACCCCACCCATCGAAGGCGGCATGATGAGGAATTACGGGGGCGAGCGCGATGCGTGCTTCATCCAGCGTAAGGTCGGGCGACAGGGATTGCGGGTCGGATACGGTCATGCATCGAACATAGGCGGCGCGGCCGCCCGCGCCAAGTTCAGTCGGGAGCGATGCGGCCTTGCCGGCGGATCAGCACCAGCGCCACCACGATCGCGGCGATCCCCAGCAGGTCTACCGCCTCCAGCCGCTCACCGAAGACGGTCCAGCCGATAAAGGCGCCGAGCACGGGCTGGCTCAGCAGCGCCAGACCCACCACCAGGGGCGACAGCTGGCCCATGGCATAGATCAACAACCCCTGCCCGATCACCTGACTACCAAGCGCGAGCAGCAGCAGCGGCGTCCAGTCTTTCGGCAGGAACGCCGGCTCCAACAAGAGGGCGAACGGCAACAGCGCCACCGCCGCCACCCCCGTGAAGATGGCATGCGCCGGTAATGGGGCGATCGCCCCGCGCGCCCGGTCCATCGCGATCAGATACAGCGTGTAGAACAGTCCGGCGGCAAGGCAGAGCAGATCGCCGACGACATGATCCGGCGATATTTCGACGGATCTGCCGAACAGCAAGACCACGCCCGCCGCCGCCAGCAGCAGCGCCACCGCCTGCGCCCGACCCGGCCACGCCCGCGCCGCCACGAAGCCCCAGAGCGGAAAGAAAAAGCTCGCGCCGTTTCCCAGCAGAGTGGCATTGGCCAGCCGGGTCCGCAGGATGCCGCTGTGCCAGGCGGCGAGATCGGCGGCGAAGGCTATACCCGCCAGCGCCATCACCGGCCACAGCCGGCGCGGCGTATCGCCAATCGGCCGGCCCGTGGCCCGCGCGATGACCAGCAGCGGCGCCGCCGCCAGCGCCAGTCGCCAGAAGCCGGAGGAGAGCGGACCGACATCCGCCAGCCGCACCAACCAAGGCCCGCAGGTGAGGCACAGGTTTGCCAGCACCAGCCCGGCGATGGCGAGGCGGATGCCTTGCCGGTCTACCGCCCCCGCCGGCCGCTCAGCCGGCGAAGCGTTCACGCAGCGCCATCAGCGCCAGCGCGGCCTTGGCGGCCTCGCCGCCCTTGTCCTTCTCATCCCGTCGCGCGCGGGTAAGGGCCTGCGCCTCATTCTCGACGGTCAGGATGCCGTTGCCGACGGCGATGCCATCCAGCGTCAGCGCCATGATGCCACGCGCGCTTTCGCCCGCCACGATCTCGAAATGATAGGTCTCGCCGCGAATCACCACGCCAATCGCGACGAAGCCATCGTAGCGCCCGCTTTCGGCGGCGAACGCGATGGCGGCGGGGATTTCCAGCGCGCCCGGCACCGTCAACACATCCGCCTGATGGCCCGCGCCCTCGATCGCGGTGCGCGCGCCTTCGATCAGCAGATCGTTCAGATGGTCGTAGAAACGTGCCTCGACGATCAGTAGGCGGGCCATCAGTTGGTCTCCGTGGGAATCGGCTGCTCGCCGACGATGTTGAGACCGTAGCCGGCCAGCGCCACCAGCGTATGGTGGGTGTTCGTCAGCAGCACCATATCGTGCACGCCAAGTTCGGCGAGGATCTGCGCGCCGATGCCATAATCACGCAGTTCGTTCATATCGGCCTCGCTGCCGCCGGCCCGCGCCTTCATGAAGTCCGAGAAGGTCACCGGGCGGCCCGCGCTGATGATGACGACGACGCCTGCCCCCGCCTTGTCGATCTCGGCCATCGCGCTGGCCAGCAGATTGCCGCGATCCCCATCTTCACCCAGCAGATCGGCGAAGATGTTCATGCCATGCATCCGCACCAGCGTCGGCTTGGACGGATCGATGCGGCCCTTGACCAGCGCCAGCGTCTCGCTGCCGACCGCCTTGTTGCGATAGGCGATCGCCCGCCAGCTGCCGCCGAAACGGCTTTCGAACGGCGTTTCACCGACCTTCTCGACATTGTGATCGTGGCGGCGACGATAAGCGATCAGATCGCGGATAGTGCCGATCTTGAGATTGTGGAGCTGCGCGAAGGCGACGAGATCGTCCAGCCGCGCCATCTCGCCATCATCCTTCATGATCTCGCAGATCACGCCGGAGGGGTTGAGACCGGCGAGGCGCGAGACGTCGACCGCCGCCTCGGTATGGCCCGCGCGCACCAGCACGCCGCCTGGCCGGGCGACGAGCGGGAAGACGTGGCCCGGCGTCACGATATGCTCCGGGCCCTTGGCCGCATCGATCGCCACCGCGATCGTCCGTGCGCGGTCTGCGGCGGAAATGCCGGTCGTGACCCCGTCGCGCGCCTCGATCGAGGTGGTGAAGGCGGTTTCGTGGCGCGTGCCGTTGTTGCGGCTCATCAGCCCGAGGCCAAGCTGATCCACCCGTTCACGCGTCATGGCGAGGCAGATCAGGCCGCGACCGTAGCGCGCCATGAAGTTGATCGCATCCGGCGTCGCCATCTGCGCCGGGATCACGAGGTCGCCTTCATTCTCGCGATCCTCGTCATCGACGAGAATGAACATGCGGCCGTTCCGCGCCTCGTTCACGATCTCCTCGGGGGAGGAGAGGAAGCCGTGTCGCAGAACGGCGGTCTTGGGGTCAGCGGACATGACGGAGCTGCTCCATGCGGCCCAGATAACGGGCAAGGACATCGATCTCGATATTGAGCATGCGACCGATCGCGAGATCGGCGAAGGTCGTCATCTGCGCGGTGTGCGGAATGATGTTGATCGAGAAGCGAACGCCATCGGCCACGTCCTCGACTGTATTCACGGTCAACGAAATTCCGTCGAGCGTTACGGACCCCTTCGGCGCGAGATAGGCGGCGAGGTCGGCCGGCGCGGCAATCGTGACGCGCTGCGAATCCCCCTCGGGCATAAGATCGACGACCTTACCGATCCCATCGACATGGCCAGTCACCATATGCCCACCAAGTTCGTCGCCGAGCTTCAGCGCGCGTTCCAGATTGAGCTTCAACCCCGTGTTCCACGCCCCCTGCGCCGTGCGTGACAGGGTTTCGGCGGATATATCGACCGCGAACCAGCCCGGCCCCTTATCCACCACCGTCAGGCAAACGCCCGAGCAGGCGATGGACGCGCCCATATCGACAGTGGCGGTATCGTAGTTCGTGGCGATGCGGGCGCGCAGATCGCCACGCTGCTCCGTCGCCTCGATCGCGCCGATATCGGTGATGATGCCCGTGAACATGCCGCCGCCCCTATTCCCGTTGGCGCTCGTAGACTTCGAGCCGGTCGATGCCAAGCGTCCGTGCATCGCGCAGCCGCCAGCGGTCGTGCGCATCCGCCAGCCGGGCAAGCCCGATATCGCCGAGCGCCGGCCGCCCCGCACCGATCAGCATAGGTGCGCGGTAGATCAGCAACCGATCGACCAGATCGTCGGCGAGGAATGCCGCGGCCGCGCCGGTTCCACCCTCCACAAGCAACGCATCCTCGCCGATGCCAGAGATATCGCCCGGACGTGCCAACCGACGCCAGCCGGCGGGCGTCTCCGCCTGCGCGGAGAGCAGATACCGCTCGGGGCTGCGCCCGGTCAGGCCGGGCAACCGCACGTCTAGCGCCGGCGCATCCGCCTCATAGGTTCCGCGCCCGACGAGGATCGCCCCCGCCCGCGCCCGTTCGAGATGCGCGTGGCCGCGCGCGGCCGGCCCGGTGATCCATCGGCTCTCCCCGTCCGCCCGCGCGATGCAGCCGTCGAGCGAGGTCGCGAGCTTGAGCGTCACATGGGGGCGGCCAAGCCGGCGGCGGGCGATGAAACCCGCCATTCCGCGCGCCGCCTCGGCGCTGCGAACGCCGGTCGTCACCGCGATGCCGGCCGCCTCCAGCCGGGCGATGCCCTGGCCATCTGTGCGCGTATCCGGATCGCGCATCGCCACCACAACGCGGGCGGGGCGCGCCGCCGCGACGAGATCGGCGCAGGCGGGGCCACGAGCCGAGACATGCGCGCAAGGTTCCAGGGTGACGTACATCGTCGCGCCCGCCGCCGCGGCCCCCGCCTGTGCTAGAGCCACCGCCTCGGCATGGGGCCGTCCGCCCGCGGCGGTGACGCCCCGCCCCACCACGCGACCACCCCGCACGATGACACAGCCGACGGCGGGGTTCACACCCGTCAAACCCACGCCGCGCTGGGCGAGCGCCAAGGCCGCGCCTATCCAGCGCGCGTCCGCCTCGTCAGCCGATATCACTTGATTCCCAGATCGTCCGCGAGCTTCTTGAACTGGCGCTGGCGTTCGGCGCGGCGGGCATCGAGCTTCTTTTGGTCGGCGATGTTCTGCTTGATGATTTCGGCATCGGTGCGATCGGCCGACCAGCTTTGCGCGTAGATGATCTCCGGCTTGGGCGGATCCTTCTTCGAATCGACATAGAAGCCGGCCAGCGTCAACGCCGGCATGAAGATGGCAAGCCCGATGCCGACATAGCGATAGCGCTGCTCGGTATCGAGAAAGGCCTTGAAATCGCGCCAGACGGCGCGCGGGCCGGACGGTTTCGGTAGAGCACCCATGACACGAAGATAGGCATCCGCCCATCCCCGCGCCAGCCCCGCGTCTAGTTTGCGGCGCGCAACCGTTCCAGCGCGCGCGTGCGGCCGATCAGCGGTAGCAGCGCCGCCATGTCCGGCCCATGATCGCGCCCCGTCAGCGCGCGGCGCAGCGGCAGAAACAGGGCGCGGCCCTTCCGCCCCGTCTCGTCTTTCAAAAGCGTGGTGAGCGCGGGCCAGGGGTCGGCGGCGAAATCGACCCCCTCGGCGAGGTGCGCGGCGGTGGCGATGAAGGCGCGATCACTCTCATCAAGCGCGGCGGGAGCGATCGGGCCTTCGACGACCGCCCACCAGTCCCGCACCTCGGCCAGCGTCGCGATATTCGGACGGATCGCGTGCCATCCGTCCGCGTCCATTCCCGCCGGCAGCCGGTCCGCCACGTCATCATGGTGCAGCATATGCAGGATGCGGGCGTTCAGCGCCTTCAACTCGTCCATATCGAAACGAGCCGGCGCGCGCCCGAAGCGGGCGAAATCGAAGGCGTGGAGCAGCGCCTCGACATTCGCAACCGGCTCCACCGGATCGCTGGTGCCGATTCGCGCCAGCAACGCGAGCAGCGCCAGCGGCTCTATCTCCGCCTCGCGGAACGCATCACAGCCGAGCGACCCTAGACGCTTGGAGAGCTTGCCCTCCGCACCCGTAAGCAGCGCCTCATGGGCAAAGGCGGGGGGCGTGGCGCCCAGCGCTTCGAACATCTGCAATTGCAGCCCGGTGTTGGTCACATGATCCTCTCCGCGCACGACATGGGTGACGGCCATGTCGATATCGTCGATCACGCTCGGCAGCATATAAAGCCAGCTGCCGTCCGCCCGACGGATCACCGGATCGGACAATAGCGCCGGATCAAGCCGTTGCTCGCCCCGGATGAGATCGTGCCACAGGATCGGCGCGCTGTGATCCAGGCGGAAACGCCAGTGCGGCGCGACGCCCTCCGCCGCCAGCCGCGCCTGATCCGCCTCGGTCAGCGAAAGCGCCGCGCGATCATAGACCGGCGGCAGGCCGCGTCCGGCCTGCACCTTACGCTTGAGATCCAGCTCCTGCGCCGTCTCATAGGCGGGATAGACACGGCCGGCGGCGCGCAGTTCGGCGAAACGCGCTTCGTACAGCGCCCCCCGGTCGGACTGGCGCACCTCCGCATCCGGCACCAGGCCCAGCCAGGCGAGATCGTCGCGTATGCCTTGCGCGAACGCCTCGGTCGAACGCTCGGCGTCGGTATCGTCCAGCCGCAGCAGGAACCGCCCGCCATGATGGCGCGCGTGCATCCAGTTGTGGAGCGCGGCACGGATGTTGCCGACGTGGAGCCGGCCGGTGGGCGAAGGTGCGAAACGGGTCGTGACGGTCATGCCACAGGCGCATAGCATCGCCCGGCCCCCGCCGCTTCCCCCTTTCGCCCATCGCCCCGCCTGACTAAGAGGCCCGCGACATTCATATGCGGGGCAATGCCGCGTAGGGAACGGGATAGTGCGATGAAGCTTCTCACCGGCAACTCCAACACGCCGCTGGCGCAGGCGATCGCCGCCTATCTGGAAATTCCGCTGACCGAGGCGAGCGTCCGCCGCTTCGCCGATGAGGAAGTCTTCGTCGAGATCCACGAGAACGTACGCGGCGAGGATGTGTTCGTCCTGCAATCGACGGGCTATCCCGCCAACGACAACCTCATGGAGCTGCTGATCTGCATCGATGCGCTGAAACGCTCCTCGGCGCGACGTATCACGGCGGTGATCCCCTATTTCGGCTATGCTCGGCAGGATCGGAAGCCCGGCCCGCGTACCCCCATCTCGGCCAAGCTCGTCGCCAATCTGCTGGAGACGGCGGGCGCGGATCGCGTGCTTTCGATGGATCTGCATGCCGGCCAGATCCAGGGGTTCTTCGATATCCCGACCGACAATCTCTACGCCGCCCCGGTTATGTCGGCGGATATCCAGGCGCGCTTCTCGGGCCGCAACCTGATGGTCGTCTCCCCCGACGTCGGCGGCGTGGTGCGCGCCCGCGCGCTTGCCAAGCGGCTGGACAATGCTCCCCTCGCCATCGTCGACAAGCGGCGCGAGCGGCCGGGCGAATCGGAGGTGATGAACATCATCGGCGAGGTGGAAGGCCGCTTCTGCATCCTGATCGACGATATCGTCGACTCGGCCGGCACGCTGTGCAACGCCGCCACGGCGCTGCGCGCGGCAGGCGCGGAAGATGTCGTCGCCTATGTCAGCCATGGCGTGCTTTCGGGCGGGGCGGTGGCGCGGGTCGAGGGATCGACGCTGACAGAACTCGTCATCACCGATTCGATCGGCGCGCCGGATGCGGTCGCCTCGGCCAAGAAGATTCGCCTGCTCACCATCGCGCCGCTGCTGGCCGAAGCGGTGAAGCGCATCGCGGATGAAAGCTCGGTCTCCTCGCTGTTCGACTGAGCGACGCCGAAAAATATAGTGCCGGCAAGGGCTTGGGTTAGCCCCCGGCCTGTATAAGGTCGCCCCTCGCGCTATCGCGATGGAGAGTGGGCGCCTTATGTCGTTGACAGCGAGGATCGTCATCGCGCTGGCGGGCGGGCTGCTGTTCGGCCTTCTCATCGCGCATCTGGGCGGCGATTGGGTGCGTGTCCTGCGGGCGGCGGAAACGATCGGCACCGCCTGGGTGGGCGGGCTGCGGATCACGATCGTGCCGCTCGTGTTCGCGCTGATCGTCACCGGCATCGCCTCCGCCGCAGATGCCGCGCGGGCAGGCGGTGTCGCCGCGCGGACGCTGCTGTTCATCGCCATCGGGCTTGCCGCCTCCGCACTGACGGCGGGCCTCACCACACAAGCGTTGCTCGCCATCTGGCCGGTGCCGGCGGGGGCGGCCGGCGCTTTCGGCGGCGGCGCGGCCGTGCCGCCAGATGCGACCGCCATCACCGGGGACTGGCTGCTGAGCTTCATTCCGACGAACCCGATCAAGTCCGCGGCCGAGGGCGAGATGGTGCCGCTGGTGGTGTTCGCCCTGCTGTTCGGCTTTGCCGCCACCCGCATCGATCGAGCCCATGCGGAGGGGCTGCTCGGCTGGTTCCGCGCCGTCGTCGATACGCTGATGGTGATCGTCCATTGGGTGCTGTGGCTGGCGCCCATCGGCGTATTCGCGCTGGCCACGGGCGCCGGCGCGCGGGCGGGCATCTCGGCGGTCGGCACGCTTGCCCACTATATCGCGATCGTCGTGGCCGCCTGCCTCGCGGTAACGCTGCTCGTCTATCCGGTGGTGGCGGTGGCGGGGCGGATCGCCGTCGGCCGTTTCGCCAGGGGCGCGGGGCCGGCGCAGGCGATCGCGTTCAGCACCCAATCCTCGATCGCATCGCTGCCGGCGATGATCGCGGCGACCGCGGGGCCGCTCGGCGTCTCGGCTCCCGTCAGGAACATGGTGCTGCCGATGGCCGTCTCGATCTTCCGGGTGACGACGGCGGCGGCCAATTTCGCGGTAGCCCTCTATCTGGCGGCGGCGCATGGTATCCCGATCGGGCCGGCGCTTTTCCTGATTGGCGCTATGATCGCCACCGTGGTCAGCCTGGCGGCGGTGGGTTTGCCGAGCCAGGTATCCTTCTTCACCACGATCGGGCCGATCTGCCTTGCCATGGGCGTGCCGGTGGAGTTGCTGCCGATCCTGCTGGCGGTGGAGACCATTCCGGACATCTTCCGCACCTTGGGCAATGTCACCGCCGACATGGCGCTCGCCTGTATCGTCGGCGCGCGGACGGGATCGCATTGATCCGCCCGACTTATGAAGACTGCCGCCCGGATTTGATATGAACCGCGCAGGCGACGCTTGCGATCGAGCCTGCCGCCAGCGACAACGCCGGCATGATCCATGACGACGACATCGCCCTCGCCCGCCGCCTCGCCGATGCGGCGGGGCAGGCTATCCGCCCTTATTATCGCGCAGCCTTCGCCATGGAAACGAAGGCCGATGCCTCGCCGGTCACGCAGGCCGATCGCGCGGCGGAGGCGGCGATCCGCGCGATACTCGAGGCCGAACGCCCGCACGACGGCATCATCGGCGAGGAATATGGCAGCGTGCGCGAGGGGGCGGAGCGGGTGTGGGTGCTCGATCCGATCGACGGCACGCGCAGCTTCATCGCCGGGCGGCCGATCTTCGGCACGCTGATCGCGCTGCTGGAAGGCGGGCAACCGATGCTCGGCGTGATCGACCAGCCGATCACGCGCGAACGTTGGATCGGCGCGCATGGCCGCGTGACGACGCTCAATGAAGGCCCCGTCCGCACGCGCGCTTGCCGGTCACTCGCCGATGCGCATCTGGCGACGACGGGTCCGGGCTACTTCCCCGGGGATGCGAAGGCCGCGTTCGATCGCGTCGCGACCTTGGCGAGGGATGTCCTGTGGGGTGGCGATTGCTACAATTACGCCCTTCTCGCCGCTGGCCACCTCGATCTGGTGATCGAGGCAGGCCTGCAACTCTATGATCTGGCGGCGCTGGTGCCGGTGGTGGAGGGCGCCGGGGGCCTCATGCGCGACTGGAAAGGGAATGCCCTGACCGCCGACAGTGACGGGAAAGTCATCGCGGCGGGGGACGCCGCCCTTGTTAATGAGGCGCTCTTGCACCTCTCTTCGTCCTGATTGCCAAGCGCGATCAGAAGATGCCGAGGAATTTCTTCTTCTCCTGCTTTTGAGCCCCCGGGTTTCGGCCGTCACCCACATCCTTTCTCGGCTTGCCGTCCGTCGTGCGTTGCGCGCCCGCGCGTGCGCCGGCCAGCACCGGGCCGCAGGCGGCCCCTTTGGCATCCCCCGGGTCGACGAAAGCAAGCACGGCCGCCAGCGGGCTTGCGACGACGCCGAGCGCGACCCCCGCCCCGCCCCGCGTCAGCAATTCCGGGCTGATGATCTGGATTCCGGGTGCCGCGAAATGCCCGTTGATCCCGACTGGCGACTGACCGGAGAACAGGCTGAATTTCTTGGCGTCGGCGCGGAAACGGATATCGAGCGATTCGTCCTTGAAGCTGAAGCCGCCGGTTGCCGTCATCACATTCTTGGTCGTGTCGATCAGGATCGGATCCGCCGCCGCCACGCCGTTGCGCACGGTGAAGCCGATCAGGCCGCAATTGATCTCCACCGGCGCCTTCAGCTTATCCTGAAACATTTTTTGCACGAACGTACCGATATCGAACTCGGCAAGCTGGATGTTGCGCGTCCAAAACGTACCGCGCGGCAGCACGATTGCGATCCGCCCGTTCGATACGGCGAGCGAATCATGCATCGTATCGCCGCGTCCGCTCATCTTCACTCGTGCGCGGATAGCGCCGGTCGTGCCGGACTCCTCAACGCCGAACCCTTTCAGCAGCTTGCCCATCGGCGTGGTCGCGAGGCGGATGTCATAATCCGTAAACACCGGCCGCTGACGCGAGTCGATGCTGATGTCCGATGCGAGCGCGCCGCCTGCGAGGTCCAGCGTCAGCGGCGACAGCTTCAGTAGTCCCCGGTCGAGATCCAGCCGTAGCGCCACGTTCGAAATCGGCAGATTGTCCGCCCGGATGCGGGCGACCTCATAATCCACCTTGGCGTCGAACAGTTGCAGCGCATCGGCACGCAGCGGCGCGTCGGGCAACAACCGGGGCGTACCATTCACGCGCGTGATCGCACCCGCCGCGCCCTGCGCATCCAGTCGGGCCGGGCTGTAGCCGACGAATGGCCCGACATCGAGCATGCTGACCGATTTCGACGCGAGCTTTGCTACGATCAGCAACCGATCCTTCGGCAGCGAGATCGTCATCCGGCCGGCCAGATCCGAGTCACCGAACTTGCCGTGCAGCCGGGTGAACCGCCATTCGCCCCCTGCTTTCGTCAGCTTGGAATCGAACCGGTAGCGGCGCGTATCGGGCACCGCGACGCCAAGAAAATCGAACAGCAGGCGAAGGTTTGGGCCACGCACGGTGAGGTTCAGGTCCGATCCCTCGATCTGAGTGGCCGCCGGCAGCACGCCGTTCACGTCGAGCAGCGTCGCACCGGATTGCGCGTGCATCACCAGTTTCGTCCGCCCGAACGTTACGGTGCTGTTGGGGGAGAGAAGGCCGCCGTTCATCACGAAGGGCTTGCCGCGCAGCGTACCGTCACCGGTGAAGTTCACCCGATTGTCAGTGATGGTGGTGCCGCCGGCGCGGATGGTATCGACCTTCACGTCGGTAATGATCTGGAGGGAGGGATCCACATAACGCGCCTGCGTGCCTGTCACGATCGCACGATCGATCACCGGCCACTGGAACGGCTCGCCCTTCTTGTTCGGGTCGCCGAAGGTCCAGGTGTTGCGACGCCTCGCATCCCATTCGGCATCCACCTTGCCGCCGTCGAGCATCAGGAAATCCGCCCGGCGTTTGCCGAAAATCAGCGGAAACGTCTTTACCCGCGTCTCGATATGGCGGGATTCAAAAAAATTGGGTCGGGGCGCCCAGCTTGGGTTCGATACGGTCAGGCCATCGGCCACGAAGGTGATGTCGATCGGGTTGAAATAGAACTGAAAATCCCCCGCCACGCGCACCTGACGCTCAGTCGCGCTGCTGGCGAACCTCTCGAACGTGGGCTTCAGAAAGCGCCCCTTGGTGATGAACAATACCAGCCACGCCAGCACGATCAGACCGACGATCACCGCGAGGACCGATGCCGCCACGGCGATTACGGTATTGCCCGTCCCGCGCCGTAACACCGCCGCATGGGGACCCGGTATGGATGAACTATCGGCGGTGGTAACTTCGGCCATGTCGCATGCAACCCCCGGCGATCGAACAGGGTTCCTTGTTGACACGGCTCCAATGCGACGACCGCTTGGACAGAAGATGAGACCCCGACTAGTTGATAACGGGTAGATGCTCGAACGGTGGCAGGATCGGCAACTGTTCCTGCGAATAGGGCCGCAGATCACCCAGCGGATCGGCCGCGATCCAGCCAAGTTCCCGCAGCCGCTGGTCTATCACGACACGGCACTGCTGCACGTCCCGCACCTGCAGGTTGGGCTGCGCGCCCGGCGTACGACTGACCGCGCCGCGCTGGATCAGGTCGTTCACCAGATGCTGGGCGCGCCCCTTGCTCACGCCAGTTGCCGGCCGATCTCCTCGTTCGTCGGGCTAGTGCCCGATCGCACTATGCATTCGATGATGTAGGCAAGCGCCTGATCCCGCCGAGGCGGCGCCTGGGTGCGCGACGACATTTCAAAGAGATAGTGTCTTCGCCGAAGGTGTGCCGGCGCTCCCTGTCCCTAATCAGGGTTTTGACAGTCAATCAGCATTCTTAACGCCGATGGACGCGTAGTTACGCTATCGAGCCTAATGAAAGGGGGGGCATATGCGACGTTCAATACTTTGTGGGGTGCTGCTGGTAATAAGCACCGCCACGCAGGCCGCTAACTGGAAGGAGGTGGCCCGGTCGAAGGATGCCGTCACGACGATCGACATGACGAGACTCGGTCAGATCGGCCGCTATCGATCCGCCTGGGTCAAGTCCGACAGCGGCAAGCACATGCTAGTGGCACTGACCTACTTCAACTGTGCCGCCCGCACCTCGGCGAGCAAGAAGGTGATCGTGTACTCGAACGGGCAATATCTCTCATCGTCGTCGACAGCCGACGCCGAATTGCACTTCACCGATGACCTGCCGGGCTCGGTAGGAGGCGAGACCGCCGACGCAGTATGCTCGGCGCGGTGACCAAACGAGCGTGGCGGAGGATGCCTCCGCCACCAGCGTCTAGAACGGCGCGATACCGCCTTTTCCTCCCATTACCACGAACCCGATACCCCGCCGATACCCGCCCGTTACGGCAGGTCAAGCCCAGTAGAGTTTTATCGCGGCGATCCACTTGCGACGAAAGCAAGAGGGATCAGCGTACCATGCGTTATCCTTATCCCATCGCTGGGCAAGTTCCTTAAACGACGAGGGATAATGCAATGAACGATGCGGAGGAGGGCAAAGCGGCCCGCCCCGGGGAGGTCGATACCCCACGCGAGGCGCATGACAAGACCGCACCCGTCATCCGCAAACTTCGCCATGGCGACGACGCGCCTCAGCGCGATCATCGGTAGCGCACGGTTGCCAAGCGGCCCCGCCCCGCGTAAGGGCACGCGCTTCCGCGATTGGATGGATCGCCCGGCCGGTATGGGCTGCCGTGGCGATTCGCTCGACGTCGCTTACTCAGGAGACGAAAATGCCCAAGCTCAAGACCAAGTCGGGGGTGAAGAAGCGGTTCAAGCTTACCGCCACCGGCAAGATCAAGCATGGCGTGGCCGGCAAGCGCCACCGCCTCATTTCGCACAACGCGAAGTACATCCGCCAGAACCGCGGCACCACCGTGCTCGCCGACGCCGATACGGCGCGGGTGAAGCTCTGGGCGCCCTACGGCCTCAACTAAGGGAGACTGACGGATGGCACGCGTCAAGCGCGGCGTAACCACGCACGCGAAGCACAAGCGGATCCTGGAACAGGCCAAGGGCTATTACGGCCGCCGCAAGAACCCGATCCGCATCGCCCGCCAGGCGGTGGAGAAGGCTGGGCAGTATGCCTACCGCGACCGCAAGGTTAAGAAGCGTTCGTTCCGCGCGCTCTGGATCCAGCGCATCAACGCCGCGGTTCGCGCCGAGGGCCTGACCTACGGCGTGTTCATGCACGGCCTGAAGCTGGCCGGGGTCGAACTTGACCGGAAGGTGCTGGCCGATATCGCGATGCACGAAGGCGCCGCGTTTAGCGCCATCATCGCGCAGGCGAAAGCCGCGCTGCCGGAAGGCGCCCGCGTCGCGGCGTAAGCCTCTACGCGAACGGCCTTTAAGGGGGCGCGGACGGCACGGCCATCCGCGCCCCCTTTGCGTTCAGGCCGGACTTCGGCCTATGGCGCCGGGCGAACCCTTGGAAGACGGATAGAATGAGCGACCTCGAAGCGATCCGATCCGCGCTGCTGGCCGACTGCGCCGCCGCCGACAGCCTCGATGCGATCGAGGCGGTGCGCGTGAAGGCGCTCGGCAAGCAAAGCGCGATCGCCGCCCTGATGAAGACGCTGGGCGCGATGAGTCCGGAGGAACGGCAGGCGAAAGCCCCCCGGATCCAAGGGCTTCGCGGCGAGATCGCCGATGCCGTCGCGTCGCGGAAGGCCGTGCTTGAGGCGCGGGCGCTGGACGCGCGGCTCGCCTCCGAGCGGCTGGACATGAGCCTGCCGGTCTCCGCCGGGCCGCAGGGTTCGATCCACCCCGTTTCGCAGGTGATGGACGAGCTGGCGGAAATCTTCGCCGACCTCGGGTTCGCGGTGGCGACCGGCCCCGAGATCGAGGACGACTGGCACAATTTCACCGCGCTCAACATTCCCGAAACGCACCCCGCGCGCGCGATGCACGATACGTTCTACCTGAACGATCCGGCCGAGATCGGAGGCGACTGGGCCAAGCTGTTTCGCGCCGATACGCGCAAGGTGCTCCGCACGCACACCTCCCCCGTGCAGATCCGCACCATGCTGCAAACGCCGCCGCCGATACGCATCATCGCGCCGGGCCGCACCTATCGTTCCGATAGCGACGCCACCCACACGCCGATGTTCCATCAGGTGGAGGGGCTTGTGATCGATCGCGGCATCCACATGGGGCATCTCAAATGGACGCTGGAGACATTCGTGAAGGCGTTCTTCGAGCGGGACGATATCGTGCTCCGCCTGCGCCCAAGCTACTTCCCCTTCACCGAGCCTTCGGCCGAGGTCGACGTGGGCTACACGCGCGACAAATCCGGCCGCCGCATCATCGGCGGGGCAGAGCCGGATGGCTGGATGGAGATATTGGGGAGCGGCATGGTCCACCCCAAGGTGATCGCCGCCTGCGGGCTCGACCCTGCCGAATGGCAAGGCTTCGCCTTTGGCTGCGGAATCGATCGGCTGGCGATGCTGAAATACGGGATGGATGATCTGCGCGCATTCTTCGACGGCGATCTGCGCTGGCTGCGCCACTATGGCTTCCACAGCCTCGACATTCCCACGCTGAGCGGAGGAGTCGGCGCATGAAGTTCACCCTCGGCTGGCTCAAGGAGCATCTCGACACCACCGCCACGCTCGACGAGATCGTGGCCGGCCTCACCGGCGTGGGTCTGGAGGTGGAGGGCGTGGAAAATCGCGCCGACGCTCTCGCCCCCTTCACCATTGCCCGCGTGCTGACGGCGGAACGGCACCCGCAGGCGGACAAGTTGCAGGTGCTCTCGGTCGATGCAGGCGGCGATGCGCCGTTGCAGGTCGTCTGCGGTGCGCCCAATGCGCGCGCCGGGCTGGTCGGCGTGTTCGGCGCGCCGGGCGCCTATGTGCCGGGGCTGGACGTGACGCTGAAGGTGGCGGCGATCCGTGGGGTCGAGAGCCGAGGCATGATGTGCTCGATGCGCGAGCTGGAACTGTCCGACGCGCATGAGGGGATTATCGAACTGCCGGGCGACGCGCCGGTCGGCGCGTCTTACGCGGCCTGGGCGGGGCTGGACGATCCGGTGATCGACATCTCCGTCACCCCCAACCGGCAGGATTGCATGGGCGTGCGGGGCATCGCGCGCGATCTTGCGGCGGCGGGGCTCGGCACGCTGAAGCATCTGCCGGTGCGCGAGATCGCGGGCGACTTCCCCTGCCCCGTCGCGATTCGCACCGATGATCCGACGGGCTGCCCCGCCTTTTACGGGCGCGTCGTGCGCGGCGTTTCGAACGGCGCGTCGCCTGAATGGATGCAGGCGCGGCTGAAGGCGGTGGGGCAACGGCCTATCTCGGCGCTGGTCGATATCACCAACTATGTCATGCTCGATCACGGCCGCCCGCTGCATGTCTATGACGCGGCGAAGCTGTCGGGCCCGCTCGTCGCGCGGGCGGCGGAGGCGGGCGAGCAGGTGCTGGCGCTCAACGGCAAGACCTATACCCTGGCCGAGGGCATGACGGTGATCGCCGATGACAGGGCTGTGCACGACATCGGCGGCATCATGGGCGGCGAGCATTCGGGCGTGACCGAGGCCACCACCGACGTGCTGATCGAATGCGCCTATTTCACGCCGGAAGCGATCGCCCGCACCGGCCAGGCGCTGATGCTGACGAGCGATGCGCGCACCCGCTTCGAGCGCGGGGTCGACCCCGCCTTTCTCGACGAGGGCCTCGATATCGCGACCCGCCTCGTGCTCGACATCGCGGGCGGCGCGGCATCGGATGTGGTGCGCGCAGGCAAGCCCCCGCTCGCCCAGCGGAGCATCCCGTTCGACCCCACGCTGACCGCGACCCTCGGCGGGCTGGAGGTGGAG
>CAJYJW010000116.1 GCA_913775025.1 uncultured Sphingomonas sp.
CGCCTGTCGATCGAGGCGGGATGGCTGACCCCGGCGATCCGCACCGCGCTCGCCGCGATCTTCGCACTCGCCCTGCTGATCGGCAGCGAGGCCGCTCGCCGCCTGCCCTCGACCCGCGAAGATCCGCGCATCGCGCAGGTGCTGGCCGGCGCCGGCATCGCCTCGGCCTATGCGACGCTCTATCTCGCCGCCGCGCTCTACCATCTGATCGCCCCGCTTGGCGGGTTCGCGATCATGCTGGCGATCACCGCGCTCGGCCTGTTCCTCGCGCTGCGCCACGGACCACCGACCGCGATCATGGCGCTGATCGGCGGGTTCGCGGCACCGCTCGTCGCCGGTTATGACGCCGCGGGCATCGGCGCGCTGCTCGCCTATCTCGGCCTGTTCGTCGCCGCCTTGCTCGCCCTCGCGATCGTGCGCGGCTGGGCGTGGCTGGCGGTCAGCACGCTCGTCGCCGCCTTCGGCTGGGCGGCGCTGCTGATCGCGCTGGTCCCGCCCGACCGGCTGGCCGGGATCGGCGCGTTCCTCGTCGCCCTCGCCATCGCCGGCAGCCTCGCCGCCCCGCGCGCTGCGATCGAGTGGCGTTGGCTGCGCGCCGCGCCCCTCCTCGCCGCGCTGGTGCAGATGCTGGCGATCGCGCCGATGCTCGACTTCTCGCCGCTCGCCTGGGGCTTCTACCTGACGTTGTCGGCGGCGGCGCTGTTCCTCGCATGGCGCGACGCGACCCTGCTCCCCGCGGCGCTCGCCGCCGCGATCCTCGTCACGCTGCTGACCGCGGCCGGCATGGTGCAGGACGACGGCAACGCTACCGAAGCGATGGTGCCGCTCGCCCTGCTGCTCTTCGCCGCAGCCGGTGCCGCCCTCTCCCGGCGCAGTCCCGGCTGGGCATGGGTCGCACTGACCGGCACGATCGGCCCGCTCCTCGCCCTGCAGCTGTGCACGCCATGGATCGCCCGCCCCGCCTTATGGCTGCTGCTCGCGCTCGCCGGCGCAGCACTGACATGGCGTCACCGCGACCGGATCGCGCAGCGCGATGTGGGTCTGGTCGGCGGCGTCGCCACCGTCGCGCTGGCGGTCGGCATCCTCCTCGCGATGCTGCTGCCCGCAACATGGCTGGCGCTCGCCCCCCTCGCGGCAGGCGGCTTCCTGCTCGCAGCACTCCACCTCGACGCGCCGGCGATCGGGCGGCTGGCCGCGCTGCCCTGGCTGCTCCTCATCCTCGCCGCCGCCGAACCGATCGCGCAGATCGGGGTCGCACTCGGAAAATCGCTGGGCTTCGACGTCTTCCCCTATGCCTATCTGCCGCCTGCCAGCGATGCCGCGACGCTCCTCCTGCTACCCGGCATCGCGGTGCTGGTCGCGGCATGGCGGGCGCCCGCCCTGTTCGGATCGAACCGCCGCCTCATCCTGCCGGTGCAGATCGCGCTGACCTTGCTCGGTGGCTATGTCCTGCTCAAACAGCCCTTCGCCATCGCCACCCTGCCCCGTTTTCAGGCGAACGGCTTGATCGAACGCGCGCTGCTCACCGATCTCGCGCTGCTGATCGGCGCGTTGCTGTGGCACCGCCAGCGCCGCCTCGCCACCGCCTTCCTCCTCCTCGGCCTCGCCCGGATCGTCTGGTACGACCTGCTCGGCCTCAACCCGGTGTGGATCAAACAGGCCGTCGGCCCGCTCCCCCTTCTCAACGCCGCCACCCTGCATCTCGCCTTCGCCGCCGCCCTCGTCTGGCGGCTGCGCGACGTCCCCCGCCGCAGCTTGATCGCGGCGCTGCTGACCCTCGCCGCCACCCTCGCCACCATCCGCCAGCTGGCCCATGGCACGTTCCTCACCGGCCCCGTCTCGACGCCCGAAAACTGGGGCTATTCGGCGGCGATGCTTGGCCTAGCCATCGCGTGGCTGTGGCGCGGCCTGTCGGTCGGCAGCGCCGATCTGCGCCGCTTCGGTCTCGCGCTGCTGACCCTCACCACCCTCAAAGTCTTCCTGATCGATGCCGCCGCGTTAGAAGGCGTGCTGCGCATCCTCTCCTTCATGGGGTTGGGTGCAGCGCTGATCGCGATCGGCTGGGCCTACCGCAAATTCACCCCAACCGATAATGCGCCGCCAGCCGATCGAGCGCCAGCGTAAGCACCAGCCGCCCGGCCCGCGCCGGCCAGCCCAGCGCCTTCTCCGCCGCCGGCAGCCCCTCATTTGCGCACACCGTCCGCCACAGGATATCCGACAGCCCCGGCCCGACCGCCGCTATCGCCGCATCGAACCGCGCCTTGGCCGCGATCTGCCCGCCTGACGGATCGACCGGTGCCCCCTTGGCGCCCCGTGGCGCGCAGTCCCAACGCATCGTCACCTGCGGCCCCAGCGCCGCGCGCTCATAATCGCCGCGCAACCGCTCGCCCGCATCATATTGCCGCGCGTCGACCATCGCCCGCGACCGCAACCAGTCGAGCGGCGATTCGCGCAGATTTACCGTCACCCGCCGCCCGCCCGGCGCATCCTCGATCCGCCCCGCCGCCAGCAGACGTTCCACAAGTTCACGCATACTGAATCTCCCGTTCGCCTCGACGGGATTGTCACAGCTCCACGCTTGTAGGAAAGCGTTTGAACCAGATGGGTT
>CAJYJW010000117.1 GCA_913775025.1 uncultured Sphingomonas sp.
GCGCGGAACGACCCCGGCACCGCGATGGGCGATTTCTTCATCACGGTCGGCCCCTCGCCCTATCTGGATGCGCGGCCCGGCAGCCCCGGCTATGCCGCCTTCGGCAAGGTTGTGTCCGGCATGCCGATCATCCGCCGCATCCTGGCGCTGCCGACTTGGCCGGGCGGCTATAGCCGCACCACCATGGGGCAAAGCATCCGCCAGCCCGTGAAGATCATCGCCGCGAGGCGCGTGAAATGACGGTCGCGGTCGATATGGGCGCAGGCCCCGCCGGCAAGCCCGCGCTGGTCGATCTTGAGGAGCTGCTCGCCACCCGACTGCTGGTGCAGGGCAACAGCGGCTCGGGCAAGTCGCACCTGCTGCGGCGGTTGCTGGAAGGCAGCGCGCCCTGGGTGCAGCAGATCGTGATCGATCCCGAAGGCGATTTCGTGACGCTGGCCGATCGCTTCGGCCATGTCGCGGTGGAGGCGGCGAACTATAGCGAGGCGGAAATCGTGCGCGTGGCGCAGCGCATCCGGGCGCACCGCGTCTCGGTGGTGCTGAACCTTGAGGGGCTGGATATCGACGCGCAGATGAAATGCGCCGCTACCTTCCTCAACGCCCTGTTCGATGCGCCGCGCGATCAATGGTATCCAGCGCTGGTCGTGGTGGACGAGGCGCAGCTGTTCGCCCCCGCCGTGGCGGGCGAGGTATCGGAGGATGCGCGCAAAGCCTCGCTCTCGGCGATGACCAATCTGATGTGCCGGGGCCGCAAGCGGGGGCTGGCCGGGGTGATCGCCACGCAACGGCTGGCCAAGCTCGCCAAGAATGTCGCAGCAGAAGCGTCGAACTTCCTGATGGGACGCACCTTCCTCGATATCGATATGGCGCGCGCCGCCGATCTGCTCGGCATGGACCGGCGGCAGGCCGAGCAGATCCGCGATCTTGAGCGCGGGCATTTCCTGGCGCTCGGCCCTGCGCTGTCGCGCCGCCCGGTTGCCTATCGCATCGGCGCGGTCGAGACGGGCGCGCGCAGCACCAGCCCGAAGCTGATGCCGATGCCCGCCGCCGCCGGGCCGGAGGCCGAGGCGCTGCTGTTCGAGGATATCGCCGCGCCCGCCCCCCCGCGCGAGGCGCCACCCCCGCCGGTGCCAGCCGACGAGCTGATCCTGCGGATCAACCGCCCGGTCTTCGCCGAACCCTCACCCGAACCCGTCTTCCCGCTGATCGAAGCGGACGAGCGGGAGGGCAAGACGGTGGCGGTGCTGCGCGACATCGTGGCCGACGACGATGCCGCCTATCGCGCGCCCGCCGTGCTGTATCAGGATTTCGGCGTGCGCTGCCGGATGCGCGGCCTGCACGAGCCGCCGCTCGATCTCGCCGCGTTCAAGCGCCGCCTGTCGATGGCGCGCGCCGGCGTGTTCGAGGATCGTAGCGACGATGCGGAATGGGCGGCGGCGCTTGCGATGGCGGACGAGTTGCCGGAGGATCTGCTCGGCGTGTTCTTGCTGATCGCGCGGGCGGCGCGGGCCGGCGCGCCCTGCCCCAGCGACGAGGCGGTGGCGCGGGTGTATGGTACCCACTCCACCGGGCGCACCCGCCGCCTGCTCGGCTATATCGAGGCGCGCGGGTTGATCGTACCGCGCACCGACCTGCGGGGCCGGCGCGCGGTCGGCATCCCCCGCCTCGGCTGGACGACGGCGGCTGAGGAACCGAACGCGCCCGCCGCGCCGACCGAGGCGGCATCGCTGCTGTAACTTCGCAGGCCCGCCCGGCGCGCTTACGCAAAACCCGTCATTCGCTTTCAACGGGAAGGGTCTGGCGTGAACCGTGCGGCGACGTACAGTGGCGCACGGGACGCGAACCATCACCCTTCCCGGGCGTTGATCGCACGACATATCTTGAGGACCGATGATGACCGAACAGCGCGGCGACAAGCCCGACATCAAGCCGTTCCCTGGTCCGGCGGGCGGCTGGGGATCGATGCGCTCGGTCGCGGAGATTTTGCCGCGCGAGAAGGTGCCGCCGATCGCGGTCGTCGAATTGCTACGGCAGAACAAGCCGGACGGGTTCGCCTGCGTCAGCTGCGCCTGGCCGAAGCCGCATCCGCCCCACACCGCCGAATTCTGCGAGGAGGGCGCAAAGGCGACCGCGTGGGAGATCACCACCCGCCGCACCACGCCCGATTTCTTCCGCGAGCATAGCCTGACCGCGCTGCGAGAGTGGAGCGACTATGCCCTCGAGGAGCATGGCCGCCTTACCGATCCACTGAGATATGATCCGGAAACCGATCGTTACGTTATCGTGCCATGGGAGACCGCATTCGCCGACATCGCCGCGCGGCTGCGGGCGATCGACCCGAAGGCGACGATTTTCTATGCATCCGGCCGGGCCAGCCTTGAGACGTCGTATCTCTACCAGCTGATGGCGCGGATGTACGGCAACCAGAATCTGCCGGACAGTTCCAACATGTGCCACGAATCGACCTCGGTCGGGCTGAAGGCGGCGATCGGCGTACCTGTCGGAACCACCACGCTAGACGATTTCGAGCATTGCGACGCGATCTTCTTCTTCGGCCAGAACGTCGGCACAAATGCCCCTCGCATGCTTCACCAGCTGCGTTCGGCGCGCAAGCGTGGGGTGGAGGTCATCACGTTCAACCCTTTGCGAGAGCGTGGGCTGGAGCGGTTCACCGATCCGCAGAATCCGATCGAGATGGCGACCGGCGGCGAGACGGTGATCTCCACCCAATATCATCAGGTGAGGGCCGGCGGCGACATTGCGGTGATGACCGGCATCGCCAAATATCTGATCGAGGCGGATGACGCGGCCCGGGCGAGTGGCGGCGAGGCCGTGCTGGACCATGCCTTCATCGCAGAGCATACCGACGGCTTCGAGGCCTATGCCGCCAAGATGCGCGCAGCCGACTGGGACGAGATCGCCGCCGCCGCCGGCCTCACCCGTCAGGCGATCGAGAATGCGGCGCGCGTGTATGCCAAATCCAAGGCGGTTATGGCGATCTACGGCATGGGGCTGACGCAGCATGTGAAGGGCGTCGAGAACGTCCGCATGCTGGTGAACCTGCTTTTGCTGCGCGGCAATATTGGCAAGCCGGGCGCGGGGCCGTGCCCGGTGCGCGGGCACAGCAACGTGCAGGGCCAGCGCACTGTCGGCATCACTGAGAAGACCGAGCTTGCACCTGTTGCAAAGATGAAGGAGCGCTACGGTTTCGATTCCCCCACCGAGAAGGGCCTCGATACGGTTGAGGCGTGTCGCGGGGTGATCGACGGCAGCGTACGTGCGTTCGTGGCGTTGGGCGGCAATTTCATCCGCGCCGTGCCGGAAACCCGCGCCATGGAAGCGGCGTGGCGTGATCTCGACCTGTCGGTCCAGATCGCGACCAAGCTGAATCGCAACCACCTGATTCCGGCGCGGGGCGCGACCTATCTGCTGCCGTGTCTCGGCCGCATTGAACTCGACCAGCAGGCCAGCGGCGCGCAGATCGTCAGCGTCGAGGATTCGGCGAGTGTCATCCACGCGTCGCGCGGGCGGGTCGCGCCGGCAAGCCCCAATCTGCTGTCCGAAACGGCGATCGTCGCGGGCATCGCCAAGGCGCTTCTCCCGCCGAATCCGAAGGTGGAGTGGGATCGCTGGGTGGGCGACTACAGCCTGATCCGGGATGAGATCGCCGCCGTGATCCCGAATTTCTTCGCCGATTTCAATGCGCGACTGAAAGCGCCGGGCGGTTTTTGGAAGGGCAACAAGGCGGCCGAGCGCATCTGGCAGACGCCGTCCGGGAAGGCCGAATTCCTCGTTCCGACCGGCCTGGACGCTGCCGGCTTCGCGGATGCCGAAGGACGCTACCGCCTGATGACCATCCGGTCGAACGACCAGTTCAACACGACGATCTACGGCTATGACGATCGCTTTCGCGGCATCAAGGGTACGCGGCAGGTGATCCTGATGAACGGCGCGGAGATCGCCCGCGCCGGGCTTACCGACGGGCAGATGGTGGCGTTGGAAAGCGATGCCGGCGATGGCACCACGCGTGTCGTGGAGGGGCTGCGCGTCACCACCTACAGCGTGCCGGACGGGTGCATTGCGGCTTATTATCCCGAATGCAATCCGCTGATCGCGCTGGATCATCACGCCGAGGAAAGCCATGTGCCGGCGGCGAAATCCGTGCCCGTCCGCATCCGCACATAGGGTCAGTCGTCGATCAGGCCACGATCGTAGGCGAATTGCGGGTGAAACGGGCCGGGGACCATATGGCCTGGCCGATCGCGGAACTCGATGGAGCCAGCGATCATCGCGATCGCCGCTTGCGCTGCCTCAGGGGGTGGGTCCGCCTGCCAGGCCGCCACGACATCCGCATCCGCCGCCCGGCCCAGCAACGTACGGTAGGTGGCATCGAGCATGGCGTGCAGCCCCTGCCGCCGCAGCGTCGCTTGCGCGAACGGCAGCAGCGATGCCGGCGTGATGCCACATCCCTCCCGTCGCATCGCATCGAGCAGCCCTTCCACCGTCAGGGGGGCATCGCTGACGAATGAGGGGGCGGGCACGGCTGTTTCCAGAAGAAGCCGATCGCTTGTCACGCAATAAACCTGCATCGAATCTGCCAGTGCGGCGGCGACATCCAGCCCCTCCAGCGTTACGCCGCACCAGCCCCGCCGCAGGCCTCGCGCCGCCGCATCCGGGGAGAAGCCGGTCGCGCGGGTGATGGCGATGATTGCCCCATCCGCCTCCAGCCGCAAGCCGCAGGGAAGGGGCCCGCCCGCCGGGGCGGCGTGGCCGACGATACGGTTGTCCAAGACGGCCAGATCGTGGACGACGACGGGGGCGGTGCCGAACCGGCTCACTGTGCCGCCGCCCATCGCGCGATCGGGGGATAGGCACGCGCGGCATCGGCCGTCGCCGCCTGCTCAAGCAAGTGGCACAAAGCGGGGGCGAGCGGGGCTTCCGCTGTCCGCCACTCCGCCTCCGCCAGCGCGCGGGCGAAATCGTCCGGGTCCAGGGGATCGAACAGCAGGCTCGTCGCCGGCGCCACCTCGGGCAGCGAACTACTGTTTGAACAGACCGTGAGCCGCCCCAGCACCGCCGCCTCCAACACCGGCAGACCATAGCCCTCGAAGAAGGATGGATAGACACAGAAGGCGGCGTGCATCAGCAGCGCCGTCTTCTCCCGCTCGGTGAGGAAGCCGGTGAACAGGATCCGGTCGGTCGCGACGCCGGCGGCGGCCGCCGCATCCAGCAGCCGCGCCTTCTCGTTGAGCCAGCCGTCCCGACCGGCGAAGACGAGGCGATAGCGCGCGGCGAAATCCGGATCGCGAACGAGATGATCGAGCATCAGCCGCCCGTTCTTGCGCGGCTCCAGCGTGCCGATGATCGCGACATAGGGCTCGACCGGGGGTAGCAACCGCGCCGCGGACAGATCGGCCGGGTCGAAGCGCACGCCCGGGAGGATAAGCGACAGGCGATCGGGCGGCACGCCGAAATAGGCGGCGACATCGCCCGCCGTGGCGCGGGAGATGCAGAAGATATGGTCGGACGTCTCGATATCGCCGCGGATATGGTCGGCGAAATGGCGAATGCCGGCTGCTTCATGGAATTGTGGGGTCAGGAGGGGGCTGAGATCGTAGAGAACGATCGCCTCGCGCGCGAAGCGCCCCCGCTGCGGCTTGCCATGGGTGAAGACGACAGACGCGGCCCTGGCTACCACCCCGCCCCCTGCCCACGCCTGGGCGGGCAGCGCGGCAACCGCGGCCGCGCCCGAACGGTCCGCCAGCATCCGTTCCAGCAGCGGCGGCGGCACCATGATCGTATCGATCATGAACGCCCAGTCGATCGCGGGATCGTGCAAGGCCGCCTCCGCCAGAATGGCGACGACATTGGGTATGCCGGTCCACGCCTCGCCTATCAGCGCGCCGATCTCCATCACCGCCTCAACCATGCGTGGCTTTCGAACGGGCGGCCTCCACTGCGTCGCGAACCGCCGCCGTCAGGCGGCTGGCCCCAAAATGATCGCGTACGGTCGCGAGCGCCGCGGCGGAGCGGGCGGCGTAAGCGGTGTCGCCAATCGCCATGGCCTCGACCAGCGCGGCGTGGACGTCGGCAACCGCGACATGGTTCGTCTCGAGGCCGAACAGGCCGTAGCGGCGCGTCAGCCGGATATCGAAGGCCCTGCGCGTCGAACGGATCGGCACGGCATTGTCGGGCCGGATATAGTCGGCCATTGCGGTGTGATCGACCGAGACGGGCACCGCGCCGCGTCCCATCGCCTCCAGCAGCGGCAGATTCTGCCCTTCGGCGTAAGCGGTGCAGACGTAGAAGGCGGCCGCGTCATAGAGCGCCGTCATCTCCGCCCGCGTCAAAAGGTCCTCGGTGATCCAGATCCGGTCCGACACGATCGTCTGCACGGGCTCGCCCGGCGCCGAGATCTGTTCGTTGCGCAACAGATCGTTGATCGCATGGCGGCCGGCGGCGGGCGTGGAGCATTTGACCAGCAATATCGCGCCGGGGTGCGTATGCGCGAAAGTGGCGAACGCCTGCAGCATGGGGCGAAGCTGCTTGCGATAATCGTGTACGTTGAGGATGGTTACGAACAGCGTCGGGCAGGGAAAGGCCGAAAGCACCTCCAGGATTCGCGGCAGCCCACGTCGCTCCAGCGCAGCCGTACGATCCATCGCCCCTTGCAGGCGCGGCAGGATGGCAAGCGGCTGCCAGCCTATCCCGGCAAGCAGCTGGCCGATTTGGGCCAGCCGGCCGATCGTGGGGCGGCGGTGACGCGGGGCCGTCGCAACGCCCCGAACCAGAGGCGCAGGGACAACTTGCACCGGCACGGCCACGTCACGCGCCACTGCCGCCGCGCCGTGGCGGGAGGGCATCCATAACGCATCCAGCCGATTCAGCATGGTTGCCTGATCGGCGAAGGCGTGGGGATCAAGAACCTCGGCCGACGAACGCAACCGATCGAATTCCCACGCGGAGCAGAGGATATTATAGGCGCCCTTCAACAGCCGCAGCTGCTCCGGCGGGTAGAAGCCGAGGTGGATATTGATCGCCGCATCCGATCGATCGTCTATGTCGGCGACGAATTCGGGATGGCGGATATGGGTGAAGGGCACGCCGACCATCCCCAGCGCCTCGAGAAAATTGCGCATGGCGAAGCCGTAGGAATAATGCGCAGCGCCGATCGTGCCGGTGAGCGCCGCAGGTTCGCTCTCGTCCGGCGGCGGCGTATAGCCAGAGACGAAGATACGCACCGGTTGCCGATCCCCGGCGCGGGGGGGCGGGGGCGGGGAGCGGACCGCTATGTCGCCCGCGCGTTCGCTCGCCAGCGCCGCCCGGTCCCGGAAGCCTAGCCGGGCGAGAGCGATCGCGTAGGCGCGCCATTCCGCCGGGCCATTACCACCATGCGCGATACGATGACGCAGCCGTCTGGCGACGGCGGCCGCTGGCTCCTGCCGTCCGAGGGGCTGCGGCATGTCATCCATTGCAGAAGCCGGTCGGGGGAGCGGGGCGGGCGGCAGCGAGCATCATCGAGGTGATGGGATCACCACCGCGCGCCGCAAAGCCGAACTATGTCCGCAGTCGAGCGGAGGCGGTTTTCCTGTCCTATCGCGGGGGCGATCCTCGCCGATACGGTTCAACCCCCCGGATGCGGGATCATGCATGCGGGCGGTTCTCCGCGGCGATTCTGTTCGCGGTCAAAAGGAAAGGCCCGCCGCATCGCTGCGACGGGCCTTTCCTTGTTTGACGGATCAGACGTCAGGCAAGCGAGGTGAGATTCACCGCCGCATATTTGCCGCGCCGATCGACCTCGAGCTCGAATTCAAGCCGATCGCCCTCGTTCAGGTTCGTCATGCCCGCGCGCTCAACGGCGGAGATGTGCACGAACGCATCGGGCTGGCCATCGTCGCGCTGGATGAAGCCGAAGCCCTTCATGGCGTTGAAGAACTTGACCGTACCGGAGGCCTTCTCGCCGGTAAGCTGACGCTGCGGTCCGCCACGGGCGCCGCCGGGGCCGGCATCGCGCGAAGCGCCACCGCCGTCGGAGACGGGGAGCGGCTCGCCCTCGATCTTCAGATCGGTAGCGGAGATGCGGCCGCCGCGATCGACGAGGGTAAATTCGAGGGGCTGACCTTCGGCCAGGCCGGTAAGGCCCGCCTGCTCAACCGCGGAGATGTGTACGAACACATCTTCGCCGCCGTCATCACGAACTACGAAGCCGAAGCCCTTCTGCGCGTTGAAGAACTTTACGACGCCCTTGCCCTCGCCGATGACCTGCGCGGGCATGCCGCCGCCACGCGAACCACCACCGAAACCGCCGCCGCCGCCACGAAAGCCGCCGCCGCCGCCGCCAAAGCGATCGCCGCCACCGCCGTAGCCACCGCCACCGAAGCGATCGCCGCCACCGCCGTAGCCACCGCCACCGAAGCGGTCACCGCCACCGCCGTAGCCACCGCCACCGAAGCGATCGCCGCCGCCGCCGTAACCGCCGCCGCCGAAGCTGTCGTCGCCGCCGAAGCCCCTGCCCTTATCGCCGCGCTGCCCGCGCCGTCCTCGATCGAAACTCATCCGTGTCAGTCTTTCAGCTTCGACAACGTCGCATTCAGGGGAGCCGACTAGGCGATGGCCGCTCTCCTCCCGATGCAAAACCATAGCGCACCGGTGCTCCTGCATAGAGCAAAAAACACCTGCTCGCGAGCGCTTTCGAC
>CAJYJW010000118.1 GCA_913775025.1 uncultured Sphingomonas sp.
GCGAACACAGCAGCACCGTCATGCCGATGTCGAAGCCCAGCGCCGCCTCCGTCGTCGGCCAGGGAAACCAGATGATCCACAGAAACGCGCAGCACATCAGCGCCTGCGGTACCGCCAGCGCTACGCCCAGCCCCGCGCCTTCCGGCAGCGCGCCCAGCCCGGGCCGCGCCACGAACAGCACCTCTTCCCCCGCCGATTCGGCGAAGAGGGCTTCTGGTCGCTCGGCTTTTGCGGGTAAGGCCACGCGCACGGATTAATGGACGACGGAACAGATGGCAAACGAACTGCGCGCGGATGATCTCAAGGCGGCCGCCCTCGAAAGCAAGGCGTGGCCCTATGAGGAAGCGCGCAAGCTGCTAAAGCGGTACGAAAAGGCCCCGCCGGAAAAAGGCCATGTGCTGTTCGAAACCGGCTACGGCCCTTCGGGCCTGCCGCACATCGGCACCTTCAACGAGGTGCTGCGCACGACGATGGTGCGCCAGGCGTTTCACGCGATGAGCGATATCCCGACACGCCTGATCGCTTTCTCCGACGATATGGACGGCCTGCGCAAGGTGCCGGACAATGTGCCGAACAAGGCGATGCTGACCGAGCATCTCGGCCGCCCGCTGACGCAGATTCCCGATCCCTTCGGCAAGTTCGAATCCTTTGCGCATCACAACAACGCCATGCTGCGCGATTTCCTCGACGCCTACGGTTTCGATTACGAATTCCTCTCCGCCACCGATTGCTACGGATCGGGCCGGTTCGACGAGGCGCTGCGATCGGTGCTGCGCCACTATGACGGGATCATGGGGGTGATGCTGCCGACGTTGCGCAAGGAGCGGCAGGCGACCTATTCGCCGGTGCTGCCGATCAGCGCGAAGTCGGGCATCGTGCTGCAGGTGCCGGTGGAGGTCGTGGACGCCGAGAACGGCATCGTCCGTTTCGAGGATGAGGGCGAGACGGTCGAGCAGTCGATCCTCGGCGGCAAGTCCAAGCTGCAATGGAAGGTCGACTGGGCGATGCGCTGGGTGGCGCTGGGCGTCGATTACGAGATGGCGGGCAAGGACTTGATCGATTCGGTGATCCAATCCGGCAAGATCGCCCGCGTGCTCGGCGCGCGGCCGCCTGAAGGCTTCAACTACGAGATGTTCCTGGACGAGCGCGGCGAGAAGATCAGCAAGTCCAAGGGGAATGGCCTCAGCCTGGAGCAATGGCTGACCTACGGGCCGCAGGAGAGCCTGGCCTTCTACATCTACCGCGAGCCGAAGAAGGCGAAATCGCTGCATATGGGCGTGATCCCGCGCGCTATCGACGACTATTGGCAGTTCCGCGCCAACTGGGCGGGGCAAGCCTTGCCGCAGAAGCTCGGCAATCCGGTGCATCACATCCATGACGGCGCGGTGCCGGACGAGGCGATGCCGGTGACGTTCGGGCTGCTGCTCAACCTCGTCGGCGTGCTGGGCGATGCGCGGCCGGAACAGGTGTGGGGCTACCTTGCCAATTACGTGCCCGAGGCGGACCCGGCGCGTTACCCCGCGCTCGATCGGCTGGTGGGCCACGCGCTCGCCTTCCATCGCGACTTCATCGCCCCGACGCTGATCCGCCGCGCGCCAACGGAGGACGAGGCGGTGGCGTTGCGCGAGCTGGACGCCGGTTTGGCCGCCATCGATGGTCGTGGCGACGTGGCGGAGGCGGCGCAGAATCTGGTCTATGAGATCGGCAAGGCGCATTACGGCAAGGAGGGGCTGCGGGACTGGTTTCGGGTGCTGTACGAAACGCTCCTCGGCTCCTCGCAGGGGCCGCGCATGGGCAGCTTCATCGCGCTCTATGGCGTTGAAAACAGCCGCAGGCTGATCGCCGAGGCGCTGGCGCGGACGGATGCCGGCACCGAGCCGGCTTAAGTTTGGGCGGATCGCAACCGGACGGTGAATCGCGCGTTCGGCACATCGGTCCACCCCCTTTCGGACTGGCTTGCGAACCCTTCCGGACAAGCAGGCCGGCCGCGTCACGATGGCGAGCGTGACGCGGCCTCCCTGGGGTTTTTCGGGGAGTGAATGCCGTGTCGCGCTGGTGGATGGGTATCGTCGCGCTATTGGTCGCGTTGGGTGGATCGAGCGTGGCTTACGCCTCCGCTCGGGATGCTCTGACTGCCGCCGCCTTCCAGTCCCGCGACAAGGCGAGCGCGCTCGCCCAAATCGCGCAGGCGCAGGCACAGGCCGAGGCGGACCTCAAGGCGAACCCGAACGATCGCGAGGCGGCGACGGTGCGGGCGATGGCGATCGGCTATCGTGCGAAGCTGGCCCGCAGCAAAAGCGACGCGATGCAGGCCCGTCGCCTGTTCGAACAACTGGCGGCCAGCGACCCACGCGATCCTCAGGCGCAGCTTGCGATCGCCGGATGGCATCTCGATTCGATTCAGGACATCGGCCGGATGCTGGCCGGCGCGGTGCTTGGCGCGAAGGCGGCGACCGGGATGGCCGCGCTTGATCGCTCCGTGGCGCTCGGCGGCAGCATGCACGCGGCCTATCCCGCTCTCGCAAGCCTGATGCGGATCCGTTACGATTCGTCGGATGTCGCCCGCGCCCGGCAACTGGCGGAAGCGGCGGTTCAGGCCCCCGTCGCCACGCCGCTAGACAGGATCATGCAGCGTAATGCCGCAGCGGTGCTTGTGCCGTTGCGGGCCGGCGACGGCAAGGCCGCCTCCGCGCTCGCGGTGAAACTGCTACCGTTCGCCCGGATCGGCTAAGGCCGCCGACGCACACCCTCCACGCTTTTATCGGTGGCGTGCCCGCCGATCGATCACCCCTTGCTGGCGGCGATCCACCGATCGATCTTGGTTTCCAGCACGCCCATCGGCAATGATCCGGACTCGAGCACCTGTGCGTGGAACGCGCGGGGATCGAAGCGGGGGCCGAGCGCTGCCTGCGCCTTCGCTTTCAACCGGCTGATCGTAAGTTGGCCGACTTTGTAGGCCAGCGCCTGGCCCGGCCATGCGATATAGCGTTCCACCTCGGCGGTGGCATCGGTGCGGCCCATGCCGGAATTGGCCAGCATATAGGCGATCGCCTGATCGCGAGTCCAACCCTTGGCGTGCAGGCCGCTGTCCACCACCAGCCGCATCGCGCGCAACATCTCGTCGTCCAGCCCGCCGAAGCGCGCATAGGGATCGGTCTCCATGCCCAGCTCCTTCCAGAGCGATTCGGCATAGAGCGCCCAGCCCTCGACATAGGCGGTATTGTAGCGGAAGCGCATGAAGGCCGGCAGATCCGGGTTCTCCTGCGCGATGCTGACCTGGAAATGGTGCCCCGGCACCGCCTCATGCAGGAACAGGGTCTCCATCCCCGGCGAGGTGCGCGAGGGCAGATCATAGGCGTTGAAGTAGAAGATGCCCGGACGCTTCCCGTCCGCCGAGCCCGGCTCGTAGGAACCGCCCGGCTGGCTTTTTTCACGGTACGGCTCGTACGGGCGGATCTCCAGCGGGGTGCGCGGGATGGTGGAAAATTGCTCCCCCACGCGCGCTTCCACCCGGCGGCCAATCGCGCGATAGGCATCGGCCAGCGCCTCTCGGCTCTTCGGCTTGAAGCGCGGATCGGTGCGGATGAACTCGAAGAAAGCAGGCAGATCGCCCTTGAAGCCGGTGCGCGTGCGGATCGCATCCATCTCGCTGCGGATACGCGCCACTTCGCGCAGGCCAAGCGCGTGGACCTCCTCGGCGGTCATCGTGCGGGTGGTGTTGTGCGCGATGGCGTTGGCATAGAAAGCCGGCCCGCCCGGAAGCGCCGTGATGCCTACCGTATCGCGCGCCGCAGGCAGATACGTATCGGCCAGGAACGCACGCAGCCGCTTGTGCGCCGGGGTCAGTTCGTCGCGAATCGCGGCGGCATAAGCGGCGGTCAGCCGGGCACGGTCGGCGGCCGCGATGGCGGCGGGAAAACGCTGCACGGGGCCGTAGAAGGTCGATCCCTCCACCCCTTGCGCGATCAGCGCATCGAGTTGTTCGATCATCGCGCGGACGACCAGCTTGGGCTGCACGATGCCGGCGGCCATCCCCTCCCGCATCCGCGCGATCGCGGCATCGAGATAGGCGACGTAGCCCGCGTGCCGCTTCAGATTATTCTCATAGTCCGCAAGCGTGGCGAAGGGCGCGGTGCCCTGGCCAGAGGCGAAGCTGGGGTAGGTCGCCTGCGCGCCGCCCATATGATCGAGCGGCAGGCGCTTGGTGATGGCGAGCATCGCCGGTTCGGTCGCAGCGATCGTATCGCGTTGCAGCCAGGCGAAGGTCTCGTAGTCGAGTTCCTGCGCGGGCGTCAGGGCGGCCCGGTCAATCGCCGAGAGCCGGCGCAGATCATCCTGCGCGGCCTTCCGCTCGGCCGCCCACCACGCATCGCTGATACCGTCGCCATAGCGGTCGGCATAGCGCAGGTCGCCACGTGCGATCGCCTCGCGCGGGTTGCGCATGAGATAGGCGGCGTCGCTCTCGGCGAACAGGCGATCGAGTTGGACGGCTGCCTGCGATTTTGCGGGCGCGGCCTGCGCCGTGGCGGGTTGCGGGACGATGAAGGCGGCACCCGTCGCGATAAGCGGCAGGTGGCGCATGATGGCTTTTGCAATGGGGGTCATTCCCCCGGAGAGGCGGCCCGTCGGCCAGCGGCAAGGCCCCGGCCGTGGCGGCCGGGGCCTTGATCGGGCTTATAGGAAGAAGCCGTTGTAGGCCGACTGAACTCGGCCGGTGCGTGTGTTCACCAGCACGGCATCGTTGCCGTAGCGTACCCAGCGCATCACGCCGGTGGCGCGCGGCAGGCGATAGCGGTTGGTGTCGACGATCACATAGCGGCTGCCGTAATAGACCGGCTCAAGCCGGTTGCCGATCGCGAGCGGGCGATAGCGATACCCGCGCGGGCCGACATAGGCGGGGCCACGGAACACATCGCGGTGATCGCGGCGGTAATCACGCCAGTCCTCGCGATATTCGCGGCGGGCATCCTTCAGGTCTGCGCGCGCCTCGCGCACGTCGCGGCGATTGCCGTAGCGCTGGGCGTCGCGCAGGTCGCGCTGCTCCTCGCGGATATCCTGCCGGCCGCGCTGCAACTCGCGGTTCTGGGCGGTGGCGGGCACGGCGATGCCGGCCGCGGCGGTCAGAGCGATCATTCCAGAGAGGATGAGATTACGCATGGCACTGTCTCCTTCATGGTATCCGGTGCGGCGGAACGTTCCCGACCCGCCGATGATCCCCGAATCGCATAGCCGCGCTGAATGGTGCGGGAACGCGTCCGTCAGGTTCCAGACAGGCTTGGGGCGGGGGCGGGGCGGCGCATGTCGGCCTTGACACATATGCCGGGTGGAAGACGTGAAAAGGCCCGGAGCAACGCTGCCCCGGGCCTTTCCTTCTTGTCGCGACTGTTCCGGGTCAGCGCCAGAAGAAGCCGTAGAGGATATCCTCGATCAGGCCGGACCGTAGGTCGATCAGCGCGACGTCGTCGTAATAGCGCACCCACTGGTAGGATCCGTACGCCGGCGGCAGGCGATAACGCCACGGATCGGAGATCCAGTAGTTTCGGCCATAGAAGAACGGTTCCACCCGATAGCCCGGCGACCAGCGGACGTAGCGGTCGCCGCGCGGGCCATAGTAGCGCGGCGCGCGATAGATGGCGCGATTGCCGGCGCGATAGCCCTGCCAGTCGTACCGGCGATCGTCGCGCCAACGGGCATCCCAGCCGCCCCGCCGGTTTTCGGACCAGCGATAGTCCGGCCGGCCGCGATCCCAGCCGCCAGGCCTGTCGCCACCGCGGAAGTCACCCGGTGGGCCGCGCCAGTCACCACGTCGATCGGCATAGTCGCGATCGGGACGGCGCGGATCGCCGGGGGATGCGCGCCAGTCCGGGCCGCGATCGGGGCGGCCATCGGCGCGGGGGCCATCGGGCGGGCGAACGTCGCCGGCAGGGCCGCGCCAGTCCCTCCGCCTGTCGACGCGGTCGAGGGCCTCGCCGCGCGGGCCGGGGCCGGGCGGTCCGCGCCAGTCCCCCCGGTCGGCGCGCTCCGGGCCGGGGCCGGGGCCGCCCCATGCCTGCGCGGCCAGCGGCGCGGTGGCGGTGGCGGCCAGCAGCATGAACAAGATCGCCTTACGCATGGCGAAACTCCTGAAGATCTGGCGGCACCGTGCCAGCCATAGACGGATCTATGGCTCACGCAGGCTTAGCGGAGGCTGACCGGCACTGTCAGCGATCAGACAGGATCACCTATTCGCCGCGCACGTCGCGCATGGCGGGCACCGCGCGGGCGGCATCGGCCGGCGCGATACCGGGGGGCGGCGCGGCGGCGATCACCTCCGCCCCCGCCATCACGCGTGCGGCGCGGCGGATCGCGCGGCGGATGCGGGGATAGGTGCCGCAGCGGCACAGGTTGGTGATCGCCGCGTCGATATCGGCATCGGTCGGGCTCGGGTTGCGCGCCAGCAGCGCCGCCGCCGCCATCACCATGCCGGACTGGCAATAGCCGCATTGGGGAACGGCCTCCGCCACCCACGCCTGCTGCACCGGATGGCCGCGATCGGGGGAGAGCGCCTCGATCGTGGTGACGAAGCTGCCCTCGATCGCGCCGATCGGCACCTGGCAGGATCGCTGCGCCGCGCCGTCGATA
>CAJYJW010000119.1 GCA_913775025.1 uncultured Sphingomonas sp.
GCCGATGCCCCCGCCGCCGTCTTCTCGGCCGGGCGGGCGATGGCGGATGTGCGCGCGGCGGGCGGGATCGACGCATACAAGGCCGCAACGACAGCGACGGCGCAGGCCAGGACAAGCAGCGCCCAAGCTCGCACCGTCTCCGGATGCGAGGCCGCACCATTCGTGGCGCCCTTCTTGCCGACTGACTTCACGTCATGGCCCCGTGATGAGACCTATGCAGGACGCTGCCAACCAGCGGATCGCGGGATCGGCTCAGTGTCCACCGCATGTGACCTGCCCCGTGCCGGTGTTGCGAACGGTGCATGCCGGCTTGCCCGATACCGTAACGCTGCCGCTGCCGTTCGCTTGCACCGCCGCCGTCCGCCGGGCGGCCAGCCGCACCGTCGGCGCACCGTCCGCCGTCACGATCGCGTCCGTCACGGTAAGGCCCGCGCTATCGACCGTGCCCGAACCCCGCACGGTCACGCGCGCGTCCGCCACCTCGCCGGCAACCGCCATCGTGCCGGCGCCGACGAGGGTCGCGGCAAGGCGATCGGTTTCGACACGGGCGAGATCGAGCCGGCCGGACCCGTCCAGCACGAGGTCGATCCGCTGCCCCCGCATACCATCGATGGCAAGGCTTCCCGATCCGGTCAGGCTGGCGGCGCTCAATTGGGCGACGGTCACGGCGATGCGAACCGGCCCCCGCGCCTCACCCGGATAGCCGCCCCATTCACTTTCGCTCCGCCGCAGCAGCAGCGTGCGCCCTTCCACCCGCGCTATAACCTCATCCAGCGCCGCCGGGCTGCCGCTGGCGCGGATCGAGGGGCCACGATTGCTTGTGACGGTGACCGCGAACGCCCCCTCAACGCGGATGCGATCGAAGCTGGTGACGGTATAGCTGCGCTCCGCCGCATGGGCCGGGCAAGCCGTCGCCAAAAGCGCCAAGGAAAATATGGAGAAGCGGATCATACCGCCTGTCTCTCATCCGGAATGGCGGCGCGCCAACAAAAAAGCGCCGCCCCGAAAGGCGACGCTCCCTGTTGTCTTGCGTGAAGAGATTTACTTGTTGTGGATCGCGGCCGCCGCGCGAAGGATGTCGAGGATCTTCTCCTGCGCGGTCGGTTCGTCGACCTGCTCCATCGCGGCAAGTTCGCGCGCCAGGCGGCTGGTCGCCGCCTCGAAGATCTGCCGCTCGGAATAGCTCTGCTCGGGCTGGTCATCGGCGCGGAACAGATCGCGGACCACCTCGGCGATCGAGACGAGATCGCCGGAGTTGATCTTGGCCTCATACTCCTGCGCGCGGCGCGACCACATCGTGCGCTTGACCTTGGGCTTGCCCTTCAGCGTCGTCAGCGCCTCCTGCAGCGTGACGTTGGAGGACAGCTTGCGCATCCCGACGCTTTCTGCCTTGTTGGTCGGCACGCGCAACGTCATCCGCTCCTTCTCGAAGCGCAGAACGTACAGTTCCAGCTTGATCCCGGCGATTTCCTGGCTTTGCAGCTCAACCACGCGGCCAACACCGTGCTTCGGATACACCACATAATCGCCGACGACGAAGCTCAGCGCCTTTGCAGCCATGTAACAACCTTTCCGAGTGAAATGCCCCGGCCATCCCCGCAGGCCGCGCGCGAAGCGCAGCGGCTGACGGCGATGGAACGCGACCAGCGAAACATTCTTGCTGCGAATGCGAAGGCATCCGCTTCGTTGGCGCATTCTATATCAGGTCTGTAGGGAAAAAGCCAGCGATGCGGCGCAAGATGGCGCGCCGTGCGGGCAAGCGGGCGCTTAGTCGCCCTCGCCCGGCTCGGCGGAGAAATACTTCTCGAACTTGCCGTCCTCGCCCTTATGCTCGTCGGCGTCGGCGGGCTGTTCCTTCTTGCGCGTCAGGTTCGGCCATTGCGCAGAAAAGGTGGTGTTCAGTTCCAGCCACTTCTCCAGCCCGCTTTCCGTATCGGGCAGGATCGCCTCGGCCGGGCATTCCGGTTCGCAGACGCCGCAATCGATGCATTCGCTGGGATTGATGACGAGCATGTTCTCGCCCTCGTAGAAGCAGTCCACCGGACATACCTCGACGCAATCCATATACTTGCAGCGGATGCAGGCATCGGTAACGACGTAGGTCATTGGGTACGGCTCCTGAACATGCGCCGCCTGCTAGGTCGCGCGGTCCGGCGCGTCAATATCGCGCGCGGCATGAAACACTCGCCCGCCCAACGGGCCAGCGGGCGGTTCGGGTGCAAGATCGGTGTAGCACAATCTCGCCTCGGGCGCCGGCCCGCGCCGCAGCGGCAGGCTTTCCACGCGGATCACGCGGATGCGGTCGTGCAGCGGGAAGGTCAGCACATTGCCTGGCCGCACCGCCGCAGCCGCCCGCGCGATCAGGCGACCATCCATGCGGCAATGCCCCGCCTCAATTACGGATTGCGCCAGGCTGCGGGTTTTCGCGAGGCGGCAATACCACAGGAACTTGTCGATCCTGAGCCCCGCCTCAGCCATTGCGCGCGACCTTGGCGAGGACGGCGAAAGCATTCTCGCGGATCGGCCGTCCGGGACGCACCAAGGGCTTCGGGCGCGGCGCGCCCCGCCAGATCCAACGCGGTTGCCCCGCATCGGCCTCGCCCGGGCGGAAGCCGAGCGCCAGCATCAATTGCGCAAAGCTTGCCGGCCGCAGCCCGATCGAGATGGCGAGCGCGGGATCGGGCGCGAACGGCGCGCGCCCACCCCCGCTTTGCCGCCCGCGCGCATCATGCGCCGCGCGGGCCAGTCGCTCCACCATGTCCACGCGCAGCATCTGCGCGCCCAGCGGCCGGAAACCGGCGTGGAGGTAAGCGTGGTAGGGGCCGCTTTCCTCCGGCGTATCCACCACCACGGCGCCGGGCGGCGGCGGGGCACGCATCACGCCATCGCCGTGCGCCGCGGCCAGCGCCAGCCGCCAGCGCACCGCCTCCGGCCGCAGGAGCGCCGGCACGAACACGTCGAGCGTGCCGATGCGGATGCCCAGCTTCGCCGCAGCCGGGCGCAGCGGGCGATCGACCCCGGCGACCACCGCCTCTACCGGGGCGCGCAGCAGCATCCCCCCCGCCTCCGCCAGCGGCGCGCACAGCGCGCGCAGCGCGGGCGGCAGCGCGGGGTCGCGCGCTGCCGCCGCCAGCGCAAGCAGCGCCGGCAACTGGCGCTGGATTTCATCCGCGAGCCACCGCTCGATCCGCTCGGTCACCGCCTTGCGATCGGCGGGCGAAAGACTGTCGAGCGCCTTGTACGGCAGCACGCGCGGCGACGGGACCGCGCGCCCCCGCCCCAGTCGCGCGACGATATGGCCGCGCCAGAAGATCGCCACCGGTCGCCCGACATCGGTAGCAAGGGTGAAGGCGGCATCCGTATCCGCCGACAGCGATCTGGCACGCCGCGCGAGTTCCCCGCCCAGCCGCCGTTCCGCCGCCGCCAGCAGCCGCTTGGCGTCCCCCACCTTGGCGCTGTGATCGATGCGGAAGCGAAACCCGTCGAGATGGCCGATCGGCTCGCCATCCACCGCCACCGCGCCATCCTCCGCCACGGTGACCGGCAGCGCATCGAGGCCACGCGCGCCCAGGTCGCGCATCAGCACCGCCGTCCGCCGATCGACGAACCGCTGGGTCAGCCGCTGATGCAGCGCATCCGACAGCCTCTCCTCGATCCCGCGCGTCCGCTCGGCCCATTTGAGCGGTTCGGCCAGCCAATCGGGCCGGTGGGCGATATAGGCCCAGGTCCGCACGCCCGCGATGCGATCGGCAATGGTCTCCACATCGCCACCCACCTGATCCAGCCGCGCCAGCTCGGCGGCGAACCACTGGACCGGCAGATGCCCGTCCGCCTCGCTCAGATGGCGATAAACCCGGCCGACCAGCCGCGCATGCGGCTCCACCCCCGTCTTGCGAAAATCCGGCAGCCCGCAGGCGGACCACAGTCGCGCGACCGCACGCGGCCCCCGTGTCCGCTCGCGCACCCAATCCTCCTCGGCCAGACGGCGGAGCACGGCGAGATCGATCGCCTCGGGCGCGGCGCGCAGCACGGCATGATCCGGCCGCCGCTCCAGCGAGGCGGTCAGCGCATCCAGGCTCGACCGGTCGGGTTCCCCCTCACGCCAGTACAGATGATCGAGGGGGGCGAAGCGATGCTCCTCGATCGCGGCGATCTCCTCCTCGTCGAAACCGCCGCTCGCCCCCTCCACCGATAGGGTGCCGAAGGTGCCGTCGCGCTGGTGGCGGCCGGCGCGGCCGGCGATCTGCGCCATCTCCGGCACGGTCAGCCGCCGCGTGCGCTTGCCGTCGAACTTGCGGAGCGAGGCGAAGGCGACATGGGCGACATCCATGTTCAGCCCCATGCCGATCGCATCGGTGGCGACGAGATAGTCGACCTCGCCGGCCTGGAACATCGCCACCTGCGCGTTGCGCGTGCGTGGGGAAAGCGCGCCCATCACCACCGCCGCCCCGCCGCGCAGGCGGCGCAGCATTTCGGCGACCGCATAGACCTCCTCTGCGGAGAAGGCGACGATGGCGGAGCGCGGCGGCAGGCGCGACAGCTTGGAGGCGCCCGCATAGCTGAGCGTCGAGAAACGCGGGCGATTGATGATCTCCACCCCCGGCACCAGCGCCTTCAGCATCGGGCGCAGCGATTCGGAGCCGAGCAGCATCGTCTCTTCGCGCCCCCGCGCGCGCAGGATGCGATCGGTGAACACATGGCCGCGATTGGGGTCCGCCCCGAGCTGCGCCTCGTCCAGCCCGACGAACGCGAACTCCCGGTCGAGCGGCATCGACTCCGCGGTGCAGAGGAACCAGCGCGCCTGCGGCGGCAGGATCTTTTCCTCGCCGGTGATCAGCGCGACGGAGGCCGCGCCCTTGATCGCCACCACCCGGTCATACACCTCGCGCGCCAGCAGGCGCAGCGGAAAGCCGATCATGCCGGAGGAGTGGCCGCACATCCGCTCGATCGCCAGATGGGTCTTGCCCGTATTGGTCGGGCCGAGGACGGCGACGACCGGGCTGGCGGAATCACGCGGCATACCCGCAACATCGGGCCGTCCGCCGGCGAACACAAGGGGCAGCGATGTGGGTCGGGATCGGGCCGGTGGTCCGTCGCGCGGCCATGGCGGCTGGCCGCAGTTATGGCCGCTACGCCCCCGACTTAATTTGACTTTAACCGCGCTGTTGCACAGTCGGGAGCCGTTGCCGCAGCCTTGCGTGCGGCGGGGGATCCGGGGGAAGCACGGTCTTGTATCTGCGTCAGGAAAGCGGCCTTGCGGCAGGCGCTGGCGGGGCGGCCGCGATCGGCTTCGGCCAGGCGCTACCGCTTCATGCGCGCGCGCCCTCAAGGCGAAGCGGGCGCGGCGGCTGGCGGGATCGTCTCGGCACGTTCGACCCCGTCGTCGATCTGGGCGCGCGGATCGGTTCGGCGACCTGGTGGCGGGGCATGGCGACCTGCGCCCTGCTGTGCGGCGGCGCCATCGCGACCGCGCCGGGCATCATTCCGCTACCGGGCCGCTCCCCGGCCGTGCTGCCGGAGGCGCAATGGCAGGAGGCGCGTTCGCTCGGCATCACGCCGCTGGCGCTCGGTGGCGACACCGGCCGGCGCATGGCCGCGACCGAGGTGGTCGAGCCGTTGGTCGATACGCCGGAACGCCCTTCGATAGATTTGACGGCGACCTTCGGACAGGGGGACGGCTTCGCCCGCGTGCTGGAACGCGCAGGCGTATCCGCGCAGGAGGCGCAGGCCGTCACGGCACAAGTCGCGGATGCCGTTCCGCTCGCACAGATTCGTGCCGGCACGCGCATCGCGCTGACGCTGGGCCGTCGCCCGTCGCGCGCGCAGGCGCGGCCGCTCGACAGCCTCGCGTTTCGCGCGCGGATCGATCTGCGCGTCGAGGCGCGGCGGGTGAATGGCGTGCTGGCGTTGCGGCGCATCCCGATCGCGGTGGACGATACGCCGCTCCGCATCACCGGCCGTATCGGATCAAGCCTCTACGCCTCGGCGCGGGCGGCGGGCGCGCCCGTCGATGCCGTGGTCGCCTATATCCGGGCGCTGTCCGCCCGCATGTCGATCGGCGGGCTCGGCAGCGGCGATCGCTTCGACCTGATCGTCGCCCAGCGCCGCGCGGCGACCGGCGAGGTGGAGACGGGCGATCTACTTTACGCCGGGCTGGCCCAGGGCAGCCGCGAAACCCGCCTGCTGAAATGGACGGTCGGCGGGCAGAGCCAGTTTTTCGAGGCATCGGGCGTGGGGGAGCGGCGCGGCGGGATGACCCAGCCCGTATCCGGACGGCTGACCTCCGGCTTCGGCATGCGCCGCCACCCGCTGCTCGGTTTCTCGCGCTTCCATCGCGGGCTGGATTTCGGCGCGGCCTATGGCGCGCCGATCGTCGCGGCGGCGGCGGGCGTCGTGCGCTATGCCGGATGGCACGGCGGGCATGGCCAATATGTGATGATCCAGCATGGCGGCGGCATGGCGACCGCCTATGGCCATATGAGCCGCATCGTGGCGCGGGCCGGCGCGCCCGTCGCGCAGGGGCAATTGATCGGCTATGTCGGCTCGACCGGCCTCTCCACCGGCCCGCATCTGCATTATGAGGTCTGGCGGAACGGCGTCGCGGTGAACCCGGCGTCGGTGCGCTTCACCACCACCGCGCAACTGGCGGGTGCGAACCTCGCCGCCTTTCGCGCGACGCTTGCTCGGCTGCTGGCGGTGCGGCCGGGAGCGGCGACCCGCACGGCGGCGTCAGGCGACACGGCGAGGCCGGTTGCGGGATAGCCGCCCGAGGCGCGGCTCGTCGTCGATCGAACGCCGCCCGTGTTAGTCCGCCGGTGCGGGTTGCGGCAGCCGCGCCTCTTCCGAGTAGCGCGGCAGCGCCTCGACCGGCAGCACTTCCTCGATGTCGCGCGCACCCGTTTCGATGTTGAGATCGCGGAACTTGCGGCCGGTGCTCGCGACGTTGCGCTCGAATGATCCGACGAAGGCGTTGTAGCTGTTCACCGCCGTCGTCAGCCCGCCGCCCACCTTCTTCAGATGGTTCGCCGCCACCGCGATCCGATCGTGCATCTCCTTTCCGAGAATACCGATCGCCTGCGCGTCCTTCGCCAGCTTTTCCTGCCGCCACACCGCCGCGACGGTGCGGGCGATGGCGATCAGGTTCGTCGGCGTCGCCAGCAGCACGCGCTTGGCGAAGGCGAAATCCCACAGCGTCGGGTCGTTCTCCAGCGCGGCGGAGAGGAAATGCTCGCCCGGCACGAACATGATGACGTAATCGGGCGCATCGTCGAACTGCGCGGCATAATCCTTCGCGCCCAGGCCATTGACGTGCGCCTTCATCGCGGCCGCATGCGCCGCCAGGGCTAGTCTGCGTTCACCATCGTCGCTCGCCTCGAACGCATCCTGATAGGCGTTGAGCGAGACCTTCGCGTCCACCACCAGCGATCGCCCGCCCGGCACGGTGATGATCGCGTCGGGCCGCAGCCGGCCGTTCTCGGTATCGACGCTTACCTCGGTGCGGAAATCGGTGTGCTCGGTCAGGCCGCACGTCTCCAGCACGTTGCGCAGCTGCTGCTCGCCCCAGCGGCCCCGCGCTTTGGGCGCGGCGCGCAGGGCGTTCACCAGCCGCGCCGCCTCGCCGCGCACCGCCTCCTGCCCCGAGCGCATCGCCTCGATCAGGCCGGTCAGATTGCCCTGCTCGCGCCGGCGATCCTCCTCCACCTTGGCGACGCCCTCCTCATAGCGTTTCAACGTCGCCTCGACGGGGGCGAGCGCGGCCTTGATCTTCTCCTCGCTGGCGGTGCCGGCCTGTGCGAACCGCTGATCGGCGCGTTCGAGGAACTGGCGTTGCGCGGTATCGAGCAACCGCGCGCCCACCTCGCCGAATTGCGCGGACAGCGCCTCTCTTGCCTCCACAAGCTGGCGCAACTGCGCCTCGGCCGCCTCATCGCGTGCGGCGCGGTCCGCCTTCAGCCCACGCAGTTCCGCCTGCACCGCCGCCGTCTCGGCACGCGCCGCCTCCAGCGTACGACGCAGCTCCGCCGCCATCGCCTGCCCCTCCGCGAGGCGCGCCGCGTCCGCCTCGGCGGCGCTGATCCGCGCGGCGCGATCGGCGGAAAGGCCGCGCGCCTCGGCCACCGCATCCGCCGCCTCGCGCCGCGCGGCATCATGCTGCGCGCGGCTGGCGTCCAAGGCCTCGGCGGCCTCGCGGCGGATCATATCATTCAGGCGGCGCGCCTCCGCCAGATCCTCGCGCAGCGCAGGAAGCAGCGCGGCCTCGCCCTGCGCGCGGTTCAGGTCGGCGATCGCCTGACCGAACTTGTCACTATAGGCGTTCCGCTCCCGCCGTAGGTCCGCAGCACCCCGCCCCCATGCCAGCCAGCCGCAACCGATCCCGATGAGCAGCACGGCAAGCAGGGCAATTACGACGGTTGCGGACATGCGGCACTCCGGGGGAACGAAGCGCGAACTGTGAAGCGTGTGACAGCGATTTGCAACCCGGTGCGGGCGCTACGGCCCCCGCCCGATCAGGCAGCGCGGCGGCGCGCCTTCTCCAGCTTCTTCAACACCATCTCCCGCTTCATGCGCGAAAGGTGATCGATGAACAGGATCCCCTCCAGATGATCCATCTCATGCTGGAGGCAGGTTGCGAGCAAGCCGTCCAGCGCCGCCTCGTGGCTGTTGCCGGACTGATCGCGATAGCGGACGTGGATGGTCGATGGCCGCTCCACATCGGCATATTGATCGGGGACGGAGAGGCACCCCTCGCTATAGACCCGCAACTCCTCCGACGGATCGAACAGCTCCGGATTGACGAACACCAGCGGCTTGCGCACCGGCTCGCCATCCTCGCCTGCTTCCTGCAGGTCGATCACCAGCACGCGCTTCGGCACGCCGATCTGCACCGCCGCCAGCCCGATGCCCGGCGCGTCGTACATCGTCTCGAACATGTCGGCGATCAGCGTGTCCAGTTCGGCATCGAACGTCTCGACCGGGGTGGAGACGACCTTCAGCCGGGGGTCCGGCGCTTCGAGAATGCGGTGGATAGCCATGGCCGAAAATTAGGGCGCAACGCGCTTTTCGTCAAGGAATCAGCCCAGCGGGCGGCGGGCGCGCAACGCCTGCGCCAACGTTCCCTCATCGAGATAATCCAGTTCGCCACCCACCGGCAGGCCGTGGGCAAGCTGCGTCACCCGCACCGGATAGGCCTCGATCCGCTCGGCGATGTAGTGGGCGGTGGTCTGCCCCTCCAGCGTGGCGTTCATCGCCAGCACCACCTCGTCGATCCCGCCAGCCGCCAGCCGGCGGACCAGCGCGTCGATCGTCAGATCCTCCGGCCGCACGCCCTCCAGGGCCGAAAGCCGCCCGCCCAGCACATGGAAACGGCCGGGGAAAAGGCGCGAGCGATCGAGCGCCCACAGGTCCGCCACCTCCTCCACCACGCAAAGGAGGCGCGCATCGCGGCGCGGATCGGTGCAGATCGCGCAGGGGTCGACGGTATCGACGTTGCCGCATGTGCCGCAGGTCACCAGCCGCTGGTTCACCACATCGAGCGCGCGCAGCAACGGGCCAAGCGCCGCCTCCCGCTTTTTCAGCAGGTGCAGCACCGCACGCCTGGCCGAACGGGGGCCAAGGCCCGGCAGCCGCGCCAGCGCCTGCGTCAGCGCATCGATTTCGGGAGAGGCCATGGTCTTGAGAGAGATAGGGGCTTGCGTACGCGCGCGCCACGGGTTTCAGGGGGCGATGCGGATCATCTTCATGGGCACGCCCGATTTCGCCGTCCCCACGCTGAACGCGCTGGCGGAGGCGGGGCACGATATCGCCGCCGTCTATTGCCAGCCGCCCCGGCGCGCCGGGCGCGGCAAGGCCCTCAGCCCCTCCCCCGTGCAGCGGCGCGCGGAGGCGCGCGGACTGACGGTGCGCCACCCGCTCACCCTGCGTGACGCGGAGGCGCAGGCGGCGTTCGCGGCGCTTGCGGCGGACGTGGCGGTGGTGGCGGCCTATGGGCTGATCCTGCCGCCGCCGGTGCTGGCCGCCCCGCGCCACGGCTGCCTTAACGTCCATGGCTCGCTGCTGCCGCGCTGGCGCGGGGCGGCGCCGGTGCAGCGCGCGATCCTGGCGGGCGATCGGGAAACGGGCGTCTGCATCATGCAGATGGAGCGCGGGCTGGATACCGGGCCCGAGCTGTCCCGCGCTACGACCCCTATCGCCACCAAGACGGCGGGAGAGCTGACGGCGGAACTGGCGGCGGCCGGCGCGGCGCTGATGGCGCGGGTGCTGGCGGACTTGCCCGCCTTCCCGCCCGTGCCACAACCGGATGAGGGCATCACCTACGCCGCAAAGATCGACAAGGCGGAGGCACGACTGGATTTCACGCGGGATGCCACGGCCGTCGAACGGCAGATCCGTGCGTTCAACCCCGCCCCCGGCGCATTCTTCGAGCATGGCGGCGAACGCATCCGCATCCTCGCCGCCGAGGTACGGGGGGACAGTGGCCCACCCGGCGCCGTGCTGGACGAAGCCCTCACCATCGCCTGCGCAACCGGCGCGATTTGGCCGACGCTGGTGCAGCGGGCCGGGCGGGGCGCGATGACGCCGGCCGAATTGCTGCGCGGTTTTCCCATCCCCCCCGGCACCCGCCTTTCGTGACCCGCTTCCGCCTGACGATCGAGTTCGATGGCCGCCCCTTCATGGGATGGCAACGGCAGGCGCACGGGCCGAGCGTTCAGGGCGCGATCGAGGCGGCGGCCTTTGCCATCACCGGCGAGCAGGTCGCGCTCCATGCCGCCGGTCGCACCGATGCCGGCGTCCATGCGCTGGCGATGACGGCGCATTGCGACATCGCCAAGCCGATCGCCCCGTTTCGCCTGATGGAGGCGCTGAACGCCCGCCTCCGCCCCGATCCCGTCGCGATCCTCGGTTGCGAGGCGGTGGCGGACGAGTGGCATGCGCGCTTCACCTGCATCCGGCGGCGCTACATCTACCGTATCGCCAACCGCCGCGCGCCGCTCACCCTGGCGGCGGGGCAGGCGTGGCAGGTCGCCGCGCCGCTGAATGCGGAGGCGATGCACATCGCGGCGCAAGCGCTGGTCGGGCGGCATGATTTCACCACCTTCCGCTCCGCCCATTGCCAGGCGGAAAGCCCGTGGCGAACGCTGGAACGGCTGGACGTGGCGCGGGAAGGCGAGGCGATCCTGATCCACGCCGCCGCTCGCTCCTTCCTCCACCATCAGGTGCGGTCGATGGTCGGCTGCCTAATGCTGGTCGGTCGGGCGCGTTGGACAACGGACGATCTGGTCGCCGCGCGCGACGCGTGCGATCGCGCCGCGCTTGGGCTGAACGCGCCGCCAGACGGCCTGTTCTTCGCCGGCGCGGACTATCCCGCCTAGCCCTTGCGCGTCACTTTGCCCGGGCCAAGGCGACGCGCGTTCGAGGTTACGGTGCGGTAGACCGGGGCGATCGCCGCATCTCCGGTTGCGAACGGCCATAACATCGCGCGCGTGCCGCGATGCCCGGCCTCCGTCGCCAGGGTCATCCAGGTGGCGGGGGTGGGGATGCCGCCGGACAGCAGCGTGTTCGACGCGGTGATGTGCGCCGCCACATCGCGCTGCACCGCGTTCATCTGCCCCATCAGGGCCACGCCGGATTGGGCAAGCGCCGTCATCTTTTCCGGCACCATGCGGGAAAGCTCGCGATAATCCCCCGACGCCGGGTTACGCATCGCGGCCCCGATCAGCATCATCCGCGCGCCGATGACGACGGCGGACGCGATGGCGATCTCGCCGAGCTTAACGCTCATGTTGAACGCATCGATCGCCGCATCCGCGATTGACGGTTCGGTCCGGTTGGTCGTCATGTCGGTCTTGTTCCTAGCAGCGGGGGCCAGCCGTGCGACCGAACCATGGCGCTAACATGGCGCCCGCCGATTCGATCCATCGTCTGGCATGGGCCGTATCGCCGTCTTATGCGTTCGCCGCGAAGATCACCGCATGGGAAGGACGACAGCCGGCATGAACGCGGACGAGATGCAGGGCGAGTTCGATCGCCTCGCCCATGCGGCGGCCCGCTGGCGGGGCCGGCCGATGGCGATCGCCACCGTCGTCTCCACCTGGGGCTCGGCGCCGCGCCCGCGCGGCAGCCACATGCTGGTCGCGGATGACGGGCAGTTCGAAGGGTCCGTCTCCGGCGGCTGCGTGGAAGGCGAAGTGCTGGCGGCGGCGGCGGAGACGATCGCCGATGGCCAGATGCGGCGCCTGCATTTCGACGTGGCGGAGGAAACCGCCTGGTCCGCCAGCCTGCCCTGCGGCGGCGAGATCGCGGTTATCGTGCAGCCGTTCGCCGACGGCGGCTTCCCCCCCGCCCTTCTCGACAGCATCATGGCGGGGCGGGCCGCGGGCCGGGCGGTGGCTGTCACCACCGATCTCGCCACCGGCCTATCGCAAGAGGGGGAGGATGCGGAGGAGGACAGCTTCGTCAATCGCTACCTGCCGCCGCGCCGCCTGCTGATCGTCGGTGCGGTGCAGATCGCGCTGCCGCTCGCGATGTTCGCGCGCGGGCTCGATATCGCCCCGGTCATCATCGATCCGCGCGACCGCTTCCGCACCGCCGACCGCTTTCCCGGCCTAACCCTCGACGATCGCTGGCCCGACGAGGCCGTCACCGCCCATCGGCCCGACCCCGCGACGGCGGTGGTGACGCTGAGCCACGACATGAAGCTGGACGATCCCGCCCTCGTCGCCGCGCTCCGATCGCCGGCGGGCTATATCGCGGCACTGGGTTCGACCCGCAGCCATGCCAAGCGGATCGAGCGGCTGACCGCGATGGGTTTCGATGCGGACGCACTGGCACGTATCGACGGGCCGGCCGGCATCGCGATCGGCGCGCTCGGGCCGGCGGAGATCGCCCTGTCGATCGCGGCGGGCATGGTGCGGGCGTTTCGTCAGGCCACCGCCTGAATGTGCGAAGGGGCGGCGATCCGGACCAGATCGCCGCCCCTTCTACTGTAAAGCTGCGCGAAACGCGCGAGCCGGACTTACTTCTTGCCGAGCGTGAGGCCACCGAAACGCTTGTTGAAGCGCGCCACCTGGCCGCCGGCATCCAGCATCGATCCCTTGCCGCCGGTCCAGGCCGGGTGCACCGTGGGGTCGATATCCAGCTGCAGCGTATCGCCTTCCTTGCCCCATACGGAACGCGTCTGGAAGGTGGTGCCGTTCGTCATCTGGATGGTGACGAAATGATAGTCGGGGTGGATGTTCTTCTTCACGGGGCAAGCTCCGGCAAGGGCTGGTTTCCGACCAGCCGGGGTGCGAAGGCGCGCCTCTACCGCCCCCCGGCCCGCTTGACAAGCAGGCCCGCCGGAAACTAGCGGCAGGCCCCAAGCGAAGGTGCCGCCCGGACCGTTCAGTTCTGGGGGCGGTTGAAAGGGAAGCCGGCGGAATTCCGGCGCTGTGCCCGCAACAGTAAGCCGCCCATGCCGGGCGGCGAGCCTGGAACCTGCCTTCGCCGTCGTCCGCGCCCGGCCGGGATCAGCCGCAGGCGCGTGGATACGGCCAGGGAAATGTCCCGCCGGTCCTCCGGGGCGACCGTTCGTTGTCGTTCAGGGGGACCGTTCATGACCATCGCCTTGCTGCTGGCCGCCGCCGCAGCGCCCGCCGCCATTGCCGCCGCGCCCGATATCGTCGTCAGCGCGGCGCTGGTTCCGGTGGATCTATCCACCGCGCCCGCCACCGTCAGCGTGATCGACGCTCCGCGCATCGAGGCGCTGGGCAGCCCCTACGTCCTCGATCTCGTGCGCCTCGTTCCCGGCGTCGCCGTCGCGACGAGCGGATCCCAGGGTTCGCAAACACAGATCCGGATTCGCGGCGCGGAAGCCAATCACACGCTCGTCTTCATCGACGGCATCGCCTTCAACGATCCCGCCGCCGGCAACGAGGCGCGATTCGAAACGTTCGGCGCGGACGGCCTCGGCCGGATCGAGGTGGTGCGCGGCCCGCAATCGGCGCTGTGGGGCTCGGAAGCGCTGGGCGGGGTGATCGCGCTCGAAACACCCGATCCCCTAGGGGCGATGCGCGCCACCGCCAGCGGAGAATATGGCAGCCGCAATGTCGCGCGCGGCGCGGCGACTCTGGTTACCGGGGGTGATACCGCCGGCCTTTCCGCCACCGCCGCCTATGTGCGCGGCGACGGGATTGATTCGCTGGGTGGCGGCACCGGCGACCGCGACGGCTTCTCGACCAAGACGGCGAGCCTGAAGGCCGTCGCCCGCCCCGGCGAAGATGGCGAGCTGGGTCTCGTCGCCCGCTACATCGATCATCGCAACCAGTTCGACGGCACCGATCCCGTCACCTTCCTGCGCGCCGACACCGCCGATTCCAGCCGAACCGAAACCGGCGCGGTGCGGGCATGGGCGACTCTTGGCCTGGGCGCCGACGCTCCATGGAGCGGGACGATCGAGAGCCAGTATCTGCGCAGCGACAATCGCAACCGAAACGCCGGCGATCCGCTGAACGCCACCCGCGGGGATCGCTTCCGCGTCGGCGGAAAGCTTGTCCATCGCTTCGCGATCGGCGCGACGCGGCATGTGCTGGTCGGCGAATTGGAGCGCGAGGACGAAACCTTCTCCACCCGTGATACCCAATATTTCGGCCTGACCGATCAGCGCCGCACGCGTGGCCGGATGACCTATGTGGGGGAATGGCGCGCCGACTGGAACGGCCTCCTCGCTACGGATCTTGCGGTGCGACACGATGACTTCAACCGCTTCGCCAATGCGACGACCGTGCGGGCGAGCGCGATACTGACGGTAGCGCGGGGTCTCTCGCTCGTCGGCAGCTATGGCGAGGGGATCGCGCAGCCGACCTTCTACGATCTCTACGGCTTCTTCCCCGGCAGCTTCATCGGCAACCCGAACCTCACGCCGGAGCGGTCGCGCGGCTATGAGGCGGGCGTGCGCTACGCCTCCTCGCGCATATCGGCGGAGGTGACGGCGTTCAGCAACGCGCTGCGCGACGAGATCGTGACGGTGTTCGATCCCGCCACCTTCAACTCCTCGACCGCGAACGCCACGGGGCGCAGCCGCCGGCGGGGGATCGAGGCGAACGTGGAGGTCCGCCCGCTTGCCGGCCTGAACGTCACCGCCAACTATACCTTCCTCGATGCGAAGGATCAGCAGGTTGCCGCCGCCGTCCGCCTGCGCGAGGTGCGCCGGCCGCGCCACAGCGCCAATCTGGCGGCGGACTGGATGAGCGGGCGGCTGACCCTCGGTGCATCCCTCGCCTATGTCGGCACGCGGCGCGACACCGATTTCGATGCCTTTCCGGCGCTGACCGTGCGATTAAAGGATTATGTGCTGGGCGGCGCGCGCATCGCCTACGCCATCACCCCCGCCATCGAGGCGTTCGGCCGGATCGAGAATGCCTTCGACAGCCAATATCAGGACGTGGTGGGCTATGCGACGCCGGGGCGCGGCGTGTTCGGCGGCCTGCGCGTCAGGATCGGCGGCTGACGTGAGGGTGGCGGCATGATCGCCCCGCCCCGCACATCCGGCAGCGTGCTCGGCGCGATCTTCGCCGGTGGCGCGGCGCGGCGGTTCGGCGGGGACAAGGCCGCCGCCCTGATCGATGGGCGCGCGATGATCGAGCATGTCGCGGCGCGCCTCATGCCCCAATGCGATGCGCTCATAGTGGTGGGGCGGGAATGGCCGGGCCTGACGACCGTGGCCGATCGCCCCGAGGCGGGGCTCGGCCCGCTCGGCGCGTTGGCGGGCGCGCTAGCCTACGCGCAAGACGGCGGCCATGACTGGGTATTGACCAGCGGATGCGACCTGCCGGACCTGTCGGACGATCTCCACGCCCGCCTGACCCCCGGTCCGTCGGTCGTGGAGGGCCAGCCGTTGCTCGGCCTCTGGCGGTCGGCGGAGGCGGATCGGCTGGCGGCATGGCTGGCGACGGGCGGCGACCGCGCCATGCGAAGCTGGATCGCCGAGACCGGCGCGCGCCGCGTCTCCCTGCCGGTCGCCCCCAGCAACATCAACAGCGCCGACGAGATGGCCGCCTATCTGGCCCGCCGCGACGCCTGAGGCGTCGCCAATCAGTCCTTCGGCGGGTCTGCGATCATCGCGGTGAAGTTCGCCTGCGCGGCAAGCTTGCCGTCCACCAGCGCGCGGCCGGCAAACTTGCATACGCTGGCGCGTTTCTGGACGAACTCCACCTCAAGCCGCAGCAATACGCCGGGCTCGACCGGGCTGCGGAACTTCGCATCCTCGATCGCCATAAAATAGACGAGCTTGCCCGAGCCGGCGAGCCCGAGCGATTCGACCGCGAGGACGCCGGCGGCCTGCGCCAGCGCCTCGACGATCAGCACCCCCGGCATGATCGGGCGACCGGGGAAGTGGCCGGCGAAGAAGGGCTCGTTGATGCTTACCGCCTTGATCGCAGCGATGCGCTCATCGGGCACCAGTTCCTCGACGCGATCGACCAGCAGCATCGGATAGCGATGCGGCAGCGCCGCCATCACCCGCCGGATGTCGAACGGACCGCTTGCCGCCTTCCCCGTATCGCTCATGTCCGCCTCAACGGCCGCCGGCGGCCTGGCGCTGGCCGGGCTGCCAGTTGGCTGGCGGCGTGATCGAGACGGTCTTCACCGTGGTGTTCAGTTGCGCCGTGAGGTCGGGAGTGATGTCGCCGCCCGGCGTCGCCAGGATCACCGCTTCCGGATTGATGACGAGGTTGACACGCTTGGCGGCCATCGCCGCGCGCAGTGCCGCCTCGACCTTCTCGGCCACCTGCTCGCGCGCATAGGCGGTCGGGCGGCCGAAGGGCTGAGCCAAGCGGGCGAGCTCGGCCTGGGCGGCCTGCGCGCGGGTGCGATAGGCGTTCACCTTGGCATCCAACGTTGCTTTGGCGGTCGCGGGGTTCTGCTGGAGCGTCTGGATCTCGGTCTGCGCCGGGGCCAGTTCGGTATTGATCGCCTGGCTGCGCGCGTTGAAGGCATCGATCTGCGCCTTATACTGCGTCTGCACCTGGGTGGTCGCCGCCTTGAACGCGGCGGTATCGTTGATCGCCTTCTCGAAATCGACGACGGCGACGCCCTGGCCGGCGGCGACCTGCGCCATGGCCGGCGCGGCGAGGAACGGGGACGCGACGAGCGCGGCCGAGGCGAGGGCCTTGAGCATGGTCTTCATCAGAATTGTGTCCCTACGTTGAAGCTGAACAATTTGGTGTTGTCGCCCGGTTCCTTGACCAATGCCTTGGCGACATTGATCCGGAACGGCCCGAACGGTGAATTCCAGTTCACGCCGACGCCGACGGATACGCGCGGCTTGGGCGAATTGCCCTGATAGAAGTCCTGGAATGGCGTGATGATCTGCGTGTTCGCCACCCCATTGGTCGACGCATCCGACGTCGTGGTGCCATCCGCGCGCCGATAAAGCGATGTCAGCTGGGTCAGCGTACCCGGATTGCGCAGGTTGAACACCGCGCCGGCATCCGCGAAGATGGACGGACGCAGGCCAAGCTCGCGCGCACCCGATCCCAGCGGTATCTCAAGCTCCAGATGGCCAAGATAATAAGCGTTGCCGCCCAGCGCATCGTCCGTCTGGCCGTTGCGCCCCGGAATGAAGGGGCCGACATCGGGCGCATAGGCGCCGGTGGTGTCGAACTGCCGCCGCGTCACGCGCGGGCCGACGCCGCGGATGCCGAAGCCGCGGATCTGCGGTTCGCCGAGGAAGAAGCGGTCGACGAGCCGGATGTCCTGCCCGAGCCCCCGGATATACCCGCCTTCCAGATGCGTGTTGAAGACGAAGCCGGAGCCGACGTTGAAATATTTGTCGCCCTCGAACCGGGTCCGGATATAGCGCACGCTGCCGCCCAGCCCGGCCACATCCTGGCTCAGCACGACGCGCTGGCCCTTGCTTGGCCGGATGCGGTTGTTGAGATTGTCGAACACGAGGCTGTAGCCGACCGAGGAGGTCGTCCGCTTGCCCAGCGCATCGCACAGATAGCGGCCGGCCAGCAGCGGGCTGCACTGCCCGTCGAGGAAGAAGGTGCTGCGATCGAGCGTCACGTTATCGAAGCTGAGGCCATAGCGTAGGGCCAGCGACGTATATTCCGTCAGCGGCACGCCGAGGCGAACCTGGAAGCCCGTCGTCGACTGGCGGTAGGTCGTGTTGCGGTTGCTGTCGACGAAGTTGAAGGAATTGTAATCCCGGCGGAAGATGTCGCCGCCGATCGCGATGTTGCGATCGAAGAGATAGGGTTCCGTGAAACCGATATTCACGGATTTCGAATAGGTCGAATAATCGACGCTGGCGCGGACTTCCTGCCCCTTGCCCATGAAGTTGCGTTCGGTGATCGACAGGTTGACGATGAACCGTTCGAGGCTGGAGAAACCGGCCGACACCTGCAGTTCGCCGGTCGATTTCTCCTCGACGTTCGCCTCCAGCACCACCCGATCGGGCGCGGAGCCGGGCTTCTGCTCGATCTCCAGCTTTTCCTGGAAGAAGCCGAGCGACTGGATGCGATCGCGCGACCGCTTCACCCGGAAGCTGTTGAACGCATCGCCTTCGGACAGGCGCATCTCGCGGCGGACCACCTTGTCCTGCGTGTGCGTGTTGCCGTTGATCGCGACGTTCTCGACATAGACGCGCGGCGCATCGTTCACCTTGAACGTGACCGACATCGTCAGCGCATCCTTGTCGCGCACGAAGTCGGGCCGGATGTCGGGGGTGAAGCCGAGCAGGCCGGTCGTCTCGGTCATGGTGTCGACCGTGTCTTCGATCACCTTGGCGTTGTACCAGTCGCCCTTCTTGACCGGGATCAGCGGTTTCAGCGCATCGGCCTTGATGTCGCGGATCTCGCTTTCCACGGTGATGTCGCCGAATTTGTAGCGCTCGCCCTCCTCCACCACATAAGTGATGATGAAGTCGCGCTTGTCGGGCGTCAGCTCCGCCACGGCCGAGACGACGCGGAAATCGGCATAGCCGTTGGTCAGGTAGAATTGCCGCAACTTCTGCTGGTCGTAGGCCAGCCGATCGGGATCGTAGCTGGTGCCCGAGGAGAAGATCTTGGTGATGCCGGACTGCTTGGTCGCCATCTCCCCGCGCAACTCGCCATCGGAGAATTTCTCGTTGCCGATGATGTTGATCTTGCGGATCTTGGACTTGGCGCCCTCGTTAATCTCGAACACCACATCGACGCGGTTCTGGTCGAGCAGCACCATCTTCGGCTCTACCGAGGCGGCGAAGCGGCCCTGCCGGCGATAAAGCTCGATGATGCGGCCGACATCGGCGCGCGCCTTCGAACGGGTAAAGATCTGACGCGGCTGGAGGCGGATTTCCGGATTGATCTTCTCGGATTTCAGCCGCTTGTTGCCCTCCAGCACGATACGGTTGATGACCGGGTTCTCGCGCACCTGAATGGTCAGCGCGCCATTGTCGTCCTTGATCTGTACGTCGGCGAACAGCTCTGTCGCGTAGAGATCCTTGAGCGCCTGATCCAGCTGCTCACGGGTGTAGCTGTCGCCTGCGCGCAATTTTATGTAGGAGCGAACCGTATCGGGTTCCAGTCGTTGAGACCCCACGACCTGTATCGATCGCACCGTCCCGCTTCCCGGCAGGGGCACAGCAGGCGTCGTCTCAGGCGCCGGGGTTGGCGTCGCCGGCGTCTTGCGCGCGGCCCGGTTGCGCGATGGTGCCGTTTGCGCCGCCGCCGGCGTTGCGATGCCGGCCAATATGGTGCCGACGAGAAGCGCCGAGGTAAGCCTCGCGCCGGCGGGGCCGCCGATCGTCTGTCCGGTCTTGGATGTCACGCGTACACGTCCCCGCATCAGGCAAAAGTTCGATATGTTCGGTCGCGTTTCCGCCCTGCCCGATCAGGATCAGCCGATCAAGCCGGCTAACCCGGACCACAGGCCGAGCGAGGCAAGATCGTTGAACGTGACGAAGAGCATGAAGGCGAGCAGCAGCGCCAGCCCCGATCGGAAGGCCCATTCCTGCACCACCGGATTGAGCGGCCGGCGGCGGACCCCTTCCAGCGCATAGAAGAACAGGTGTCCGCCATCCAGCAGAGGGATTGGCAGAAGGTTTATGAAGCCCAGATTAATCGAGATCATGGCCATGAACTCGACGAACGGCAGCCAGCCCAGCGTGACCGTCTGGCCGGAGAATTTCGCGATCTGAAGCGGACCGCCAAGCTCCGATACGGATCGCGTTCCAGTGATGATCTGGCCGAGCGTGCTCACCATGGCGACCACGATATCGGTGGTATGGTCCACCGCCGCCCCCAGCACCTCGCGCGCGGGCAATGGCGCGATGACCGGCGCGGGCGAACCGACGCCGAGCCGCCCGATCTCGAAACGATTACCGAAGCGATCCTCCTGCGCCTCGCGGTCCGGCGTCACCAGCAGGTGGATCTGGCGTTCGTTGCGATAGACGTCCATCCGCACCGTCTCACCGGGGCGGATGCGGACGATCGGGGCGATATCCTCGAACCGCCCCACGCCCTGCCGCGCGATCATCGTGATGCGGTCGCCCACCCGCACCCCGGCCTTTTCCGCCGCCGACCCCGGAACCACGCTGGCGACGACGTTGGGCGTATGCGGCGCACCATAAGCGGCGAAGAAGGCAGCGAATACGAGGATGGCGAAAAGAAAGTTCGTCACCGGCCCCGCCGCGACGATGATGAAACGCTGCCACAAGGGCTTCGCCTGGAACGTCCGCGCCTTTTCCTCGGGCGGCAACGCCACCCAGGCGGGATCAGGCGTGCTGGCGGGGCTCATGTCACCGGCGAACTTCACATAGCCGCCCAGCGGCAGCAGCGCGATCTTCCAGCGGGTGCCGCGCCGGTCGGTCCACCCCGCCAGCTCGCGTCCGAACCCGATCGAGAAGACGTCCGCCTTCACGCCGAACGCCCGCCCCGCAAAATAATGGCCAAGCTCGTGGAGGAAGATCAGCGGCCCGATGACGAGAAAGAAGCTCGCGACCGTCAGCAGGATACCCGGACTTTCGATCACGCCGCTCGTTCCTCCATGATGCCGCCCGCGACTCTGCGCGCCTCGCTATCGACGGCGATCACCGCATCCAGCGAATCCGGCGGGGGCGGATCGTAACGGGACAGCGTTTCCGCCACGATTGCGGCGATATCGAGGAAATCGATCGCCTGGCCAAGAAATGCCGCCACCGCCACCTCGTTGGCGGCGTTCAGCACCGCCGGCCGCCCGCCGCCCGCCACGATCGCCGCACGCGCCAGTGCCAGCGCGGGAAAGCGTTCCGTATCCGGGGCCTCGAAATCGAACCGCCCGAACTTGGCGAAATCGAGCCGCTCGACCGGTGCCGCCATCCGCGCGGGCCACGCCAATGCGTGGGCGATCGGCGTCCGCATGTCGGGCGTGCCCAGCTGCGCCAGGATCGACCCGTCGACATATTCCACCATCGAGTGGATCACGGATTGCGGATGGACGAGGATCTCGATCCGATCGAGCCCGACCGGAAACAGATGATGCGCCTCGATCAGTTCCAGCCCCTTGTTCATCATGGTGGCGGAATCGATCGAGATCTTGGCGCCCATCGACCAATTGGGGTGCTTCACCGCCTGTGCCGGCGTCACCGCCGCCATCTCCTCGCGGCTCATCGTGCGGAACGGGCCGCCGCTCGCCGTCAGGATGATGCGACGCACGCTTTCGGGCGCGGCGCTGTCGAAGCACTGGAAGATCGCGTTATGTTCCGAATCGACCGGCAGCAGCGTCGCGCCGTGGCGGCGCGCGCACTCCATCGCCAGCGCGCCTGCCGAAACCAGCGCCTCCTTGTTCGCCAGCGCCACGGTGCCGCCCGCTGCCAGCGCCGCCATTACCGGCGGCAATCCCGCGCAGCCGACGATCGCCGCCATCGTCCAGTCCGCGCCGCGCGCGGCGGCCTCTGTCACCGCGGCGGGGCCGGCGGCGGTGGTCGTGCCGGTGCCGGCCAATGCCTCGGCAAGGTCAAGGCCCAAGGCTTCCTCGCCGATCACCGCATGGGCGGCGCGCGTGCGCCTTGCCGCCGCCGCCAGCCCGGCGACATCGCGATGCGCCGTCAGCGCCTCGACACGGAAGGCATCGGGAGATCGCTCGATCAGATCCAGCGTCGAGGTGCCGACCGAACCCGTCGCGCCAAGGATCGTCACCGATTTCATGCTAGCCACCCCGCCGCCGCCGCCAGCCCCATCACCACCGCCACTGGCACGACGCCATCCAGCCGATCGAGCGCACCGCCGTGGCCGGGCAGCAGGCGGCCGCTGTCCTTCACGCCCGCACGGCGTTTCAACCAGCTTTCGAACAGATCGCCGATCTGCGCCAGCACCGCCAGCGGCGCACCCAGCACCAGCAACGGGCGCGGCAGATGAAACACCAGCGTGATGATTGCGCCCACGATCAGCGCCGCCACCACGCCCCCGCCCAGGCCGGCCCACGTCTTGTTCGGGCTGAGCGCGGGTGCGAGCTTGGGTCCACCGATCGCCCGGCCCGAAAAATATGCGCCGATATCGGTCGCCCATACGATCGCCAGCGTCCACAGCGTCATCGCCAGGCCCTGCGGACCTGCGCGCAGCAGCAGCAAGGCGAAGGTCGGCAGGCCGGCATAGAGCAGCCCTGCCCCCAGCCGCATGCTGCGCCCCATCGCCGCGATGCCTATGGCAAGC
>CAJYJW010000120.1 GCA_913775025.1 uncultured Sphingomonas sp.
CCCGCCGGTCGTCGTCGCGGATGTCAGCGAGATGTCGCCCGTATCCGCCTGGATACGCGTGCCGCCGCCGCTAGTGGTGGATTGCAGGCGTACATCGCTCCGCGCCGCAACCGTCAACGGGCCGCTCGCTGCCAGCTGTGCCGCCGTGCCGTTGACCGCGCCGCCCGCCGAGATCGCAAGCGCGCCGCCGCCCGCGGACAGGGCGAGATTGCCGAGCAGATCGACCGGCCCCGCCAGCGCGCGCAGGGTGATGGTTCCGCTCGCCGTCTGCACGACAGGCGTCACTCCGCCCGCCGTGCCGAGGGCGATGGCGTTCAACGCGGCGATATCGATCGCGCCGGCGCTGATAGGCCCGGTGATCCGGACGTTCGTCGGCAGCGGGTTGGTCCCGGATCCTATCCGCAGCACGCCGGGCACCGGTAACGTACCGGCGTTGAACCCGGTCAGCGCCACCGCGCCGAGGCATACGTCGCCCTGCAGGCAGGTGGTGAGGCCGCCATTGTCATTCGATTGCGGCGCACCGGCCGCCGGGGCGTTCGGCACCGCGACACTCAGCGTTCCGGCCGCGATCACGCTGCCCGGCGCCTGGATCGCGCCTGCGCGCAGCAGCATGGGCCGTGCCGCCGCGGAGATCGTCCCATCGACGACGATCGCGGCGACATTCCCGGCGGGCGGCGTGTAGGCGAGGGGCAAGGTGCCAGCGACCAGCATCAGGCCAGCCGGCGAAGCGATGGAGCCCTGCACCACGTTGACCGGTAACGGACCGAGCGCAGCGCGCACCTCCGCCCCCGAACCGACGAGAATGTCATCCCCCGCCGTCAGCGCCACACGATTGGCCGACCGCAGCCGTGCGGTGGCGCCCAATGCGATATCCCGCCCGGCGGTGGCGTCGATCGCGCCATTGGCGGTGACCGTTCCGCTGATCGTGATGTCGGCGGCGGCGTAATTGCCGGTCGTGCCGTCGCGTCCGGCCGATATCGAAACCAAGCCGTTCGTGATCCGGCCATCGTTCGCGGCCACGGCCGCTCCATTCGATGCCGCGTTGCCCAGCGTGATGCTGTCCAGCGCGGTCACCGAAAGATTGCCGCCCGCCGTAAGATCCTGCGCGGCGATCCCGGCGGTCGTGCTGGTGAGCGTCATATCGCGCCCGGCCTGCCCCGAGTTCAGATCGATACGGCCGGCTGCCGCTGCTGTGATGTCGCGCCCGGCGGACAGCTGCGTCGCCCCGATCGCGCCGGCATCGGCGCGCAGCGCCAGATCGTCAGCCGCATTGGCGGATGTCACGAGGATTGCGGGCACGCCCCCGGCGTCCGCGCCGATCGCGTTGAGGCGGATGTTGCTTCCATCCGGTGTCGCGCCGTATCCCGTCTCGACGCTTGTTCCCCGGCTGACGACCGAGGTGAGGGTGATCGTCCGCCCGGTGACGATCACGTCGTTGCCGGCGCTCAGGCTTGTGGCGAGGACGGTGCCGTTCGTGCTTGTGGCGCGCAGGGTGCCGAAGGCATCGGCGCTATTGATCTGAATGCCGTTCGTGGCGTTGAGCGTAATGTCCCTGCCGGCGCCATATCCCGTCTCCGGGAAGGTGCCTGTCGTCCGTGCGCTCCCCAATTCGATACGGCTTCCGAAGGCGGCGATGCTGCCCCCGGCCTGGAGGAAATTGGCGGAGGCGATGCCGGACGCCTCGATATCGATATCGCGCCGGGCGAAGCCCTGGTCGATCGAGGCATCACCTGCGGTGGAGCGCACGCGAATATCCGTCGCGTCGAGCAGACCACCTTCGGCCCGGTCGACCGCGGTGATGGCGATCTCACCCTGCGCGGTCCCGGCCAGCAGGCTTGCGGTGCCGGACGTGGCATTCACCGTGATCGTGCCCGCCGTGCCGAGTTCGCTCGCTTTGGCGTCCCGCAGGAGCACGGTGCCGCCGCTGACGTCGACGCCGAACCCGTCCCCGACCGTGACCCGATCGATCGAGACATTCCCGCTCGCAGCCACATTCGCATCGCCGCCCGCCACCGAGAATAGCGAGTTGACGGTGAAGTCGCCCGCCACCGTGATGCCATTCGCATCGGCCACCGAGGTGTCCGCATTCAGCGTCTGCACCGTAGCGCCGCTGATGAGATTGGCGAACTCGATTCCGCCGTTGCCGGCATAGAGGCCGATCGCGCCATCGCTGGACAGGGTGCCGCCGGGCGCGACGATACCCGTCTCGCCCAGCACTTGCGTGATGCTCTCCGCCCCGCCGCCTTGCAGCGTCGTATCGTTGGCGAGCCGCACCGCGCCCAGCGTGGATTGCACGCGCAGCAGATCGCTGCCGCCGAAGAAGGCGCTGGCATCCTGGCTGCCGAGCGCGACATCGCCCTGCGCCCGGATAGAGATGGAACGTGCCTGGCTGCCGCCGGCGATGCGCACGCTGCTTGGCAGGTTGGTGATACCGGTCAGCGCGCCGACCGTGAGTGAATCCGTCACATCCACGGGGCCGAGACAGACGTCGCCCGCGAGGCAGCCGTTGGCGAGATTCTCCACCCCGCCGGTGCGATCGGCCGAAGGAAGCGGTGCGCCGTCAATCGTGACAAGCAGGCTGCGCCCGGCGACGCTGCCGCCCTCCGTCTGCACGGCGGCCCCCTGCAACAGCACGCCGCGCCGCCCCGTCCGATCCGCCGTCAGCCCATCTCCGTCCAGCACGCCGGAGGATAGCGTGCCACCGATGGTGACGGTCGCGAGGTCGCCGACGCGCGGCGTCTGCAACGGCTGCAGCCCGGCGGTGATGAAAAGGCCGGATTGCGCGTCGGCGGCGAAATCATTCGCGCCGTCGCCGGTATCCGCCAGCGGATTAAGCGCGGCGCGGATCACGCTGCCCGCATCGGCGATCACGTCGTCGCCCGCATCGAGCCGCAAGAGATTGTCCGAAGATAGGGTCGCATCGCCACGGACGCGGACATCTCCCCCCGCCGTGACCGTGACGGCGCGGCTGGCCGAGATCGTCCCGCCAAGCTCCGCATCGGCGTCGACGAGATTGATATCCTGCACCAGCGCGGGGACGGGAACATATCCGGCGACGATATCGATACGGCCTACGCTGTCGTCGTTCGCATCCGCCGGGGCCGTGACGGTCAGGTTTTCGGCCCGCAGAGAGTATAGCGCATTGATCGTGATGGCATTCGTCGCGGTCAGCTGGCCGGTGGTCACGGTGCCGCCATAAACGGTGATGCGTCCATCTTCCCCCGTGCCGTTGGCGAGGATGGATGCGTTCGTGACCACATCGCCGAAGCCCGCATCGAGCCTGACCGAGCCTGCGGTGATGCCGTTCGCGGTCGTCCGACCACCTATCTGGGTCGCTGTAACATAATTGTTTGTGCGGACGCTCAGCAGTCCGCCGATGGCGAACTGTCCGTCATCCTCCGACCGCAGGCTGGCGTGATAATCGGCATAAATGTTGAGGCCGTTCGCAACGCTGAGTCGACTATTGCGGACGAGCAGATCGACGGAGGCGAGCAGCGGATCACGATCCGGGGAGATGCCGCGCGGGGCATCGCCAAACGCCGTGATATCGAGGCTGCCGAGCGTAACGGCGCCTTCGCCACGATTCCCGGCGAAACGGCCATCCGACACCAGGGAGATGCGGCCCGACGTACCCGCGCTAAAGGCTGTGAAATCACCGGAGAACGCGCCGTTGCCGCCAGTGAGGAGCGAAAGATCGCCGCCCGTGACGCGGCCGAACAGAATGTCGCCGTTGCTCGTCGCGTCGTTGACGGTCAGGCTGATGTCGCCGCCCGTTCCATCGCCCGCAGCGCCGGTGGCGCCCGGTGTCGTGGCCTGTCCAATCCCCGATGCGCCCGCCGCACCGCCGGTGCCGCCATTCCCGCTCGCCGAAACCGACAGGTTGCCGAAGGAGAGTGTTCCGCCCGAAACGGTGAGCGCGAGGCTTCCCGCGATGCCGGAGCCACCCGTGCCGCCCGCGCCGCCTGTGCCGGCTCTTCCTTGCGCGCCGTCTGCGCCAGCGGTGCCGCCGGGGGCGGGTGCACCGCCCGTGCCGCCGAGGCCGGCGTTTCCGCCCGTGCCGCCAGCGCCACCCGAGCCCGCATTTGCACCGAGCGAAATCGCGATGCCGCCTTCGGGTGCGGAGAGATCAAGCGTGCCGCCCGTTTGCGCCGTGAGCGTCAGTGCCGAGCCGGTCGCGTTACCGCCACGGCCGCCCACGCCACCGGTTTCACCAGCGCCGCCAGCGCCGCCCGGACCGCCATTCACGCCGCCCGTCGCGGGGGGCTGCTGGCCGGGCGTACCGTCTTGCCCGGCCGCGCCATCGCCGCCTGTGCGGCCACCGCCGCCCGCGCCACCAGAACGCTGCGCGTCGAGCGACGTCATCCGAATGGTCGCACCGTTCGATGCGGTGATACCGATTGCTCCGCCGGCCGCGTCCCCGCCGCGTCCGCCCGCCGCCGATCCGGCCGTGCCATAGCCACTTTCGGCAAGGCCCGTGCCGCCGTTGCCGCCAATCGCCGTCGCGGTCGTCTCAAGCCCGTCTATCGCACCGGACGCAAGATTGATCGAAATGCTGCCGGCAGTGGCATCGCCGCCGTCGCCGGCCCCGAAGCTGCTGCTGCGTCCATCCGTGCCCTGCGCCCGAACGTTGACAGACAGTCCGCCGGTGTATCCGCCGCCCGTGACGTCGAGGCGCGCGATGCCGCCTGTCGCCGATCCACCGCCGGTGCCGCCGTTCGCAAAGGCGGTCAGGAACGCGAAGGCCGCATCGCCGGTCGAGGGATTGGACACCGAAATCGTGCCGTTGTCCCCGACGATCTCCGCCAGCCCCGCCAGCGCATCGCCGCCATCGGCATCGCCGGCACCGGCGCCGCCGGTCGCGCTCGCATTCAAAGTGAGGCCGCCGAAACGGCCCGTGCCACCCGATAGCGCGCTTAGGCGCGCGACG
>CAJYJW010000121.1 GCA_913775025.1 uncultured Sphingomonas sp.
CGCGCGTTGCGGCGCGGTGAACACCGCCGCACTCGGTGGGCCATCGCTGATCGCCGGTACGCCGACCGGACCCTCCGCACCCACGGCACGGGCGAGCGGCGCATAGAGCGCGGTGCCGAACATCGCCGCGACACCGGCAAGCGCCGTCCTGCGATCGATCATTTGCTGTTCTCCTTCAGGTCCTGCGCAATCGCGCTCTCGGGCAGCGGCCGTACCCAGATGTTGCGGAACGACACCGGCGAATCATGATCCTGCAACTGGATCGGCGCGGCATCGCCATGTGCCTCGTACTTCGCGACCTGCCGCCAGATGGTCGTGCCCAGCATCGCCTGGTGGTTCTGCACCACCACCCCGTTCAGGATCGCGGTGACATAGGCGGGGCGCAGCAGCGAACCGTCGGCGGCGAAACGCGGCCGTTCGAATATGATGTCGTAGGTCTGCCATTCGCCGGGCTTGCGCGACGCGTTCACCAGCGGCGGTTTCCAGCCATAGACCGCACCGACCGTGCCATCGGCATAGGTCGGGTTCTGATAGCCGTCGAGGATCTGCACCTCGTAGCGCTGCATGAACCAGATGCCGCTGTTGCCGCGATCCTGCGACGTCTTGGTCGGCGGATTGGGACTGCGGAATTCGAGGTGCAGTTGCACGTCGCCGAAGCTCTGCTTCGACACCAGATCGCCGCCCCCCTTCCCGTCCGGCCCGCGCGACGGGACGGTCAGCACGCCGTCCTTGACCAGCCATGGCGTGCCCTTGGGAGACCAAGCGTCGACCGATCGCCCGTCGAACAACACGACCGCATCGGACGGCGCACCGCCCGGCTGTGCGGCGGGCGTCACCACCGTCGGTGTCGGCCGGTCAGCATCGTGCACCCGCCACTGGCCGCCGGGCAGCACGGGCGTATCCTTGAACCCCGGCCGGTCCTGCGCACCGGCGGAACCCGCCAGCGCTGTCAGCACGGAACCGAGCGCCGCTATATTACGCAGCCGCATCATCCCCTCCCTTCAAGCCTGATCGATCCGGCGATAGGCGGCGACCAGCGCGTCCTCCCCGGCACGACCCTTTATCGAATTGCCATGTTCCATGCCGATCACCCCGGCATAGCGCTTGTTACGCAGCCATTTGACGATCGTCGCATAGTTGATTTCGCCGGTTCCCGGCTCGTTGCGGCCCGGATTGTCGCCGAATTGGATGTAGCCGATCTCGTCCCAGCAAGTGTCCAGGGTCGGGATCAGATTCCCCGACTGGATCTGCTCGTGATAGAGATCGGCGAGAATCTTGACCCCCGGACTGTTCGCGCCACGCGCGACGGCATAGCCCTGCGCGATCGTCTGCATATAGACGCCGGGGTGGTTGGTCCGCGTGTTCAGCGGCTCCATGACCATCGCAATGTTGTGCGGCGCGACGATATCGCCCGCCCGGCGCATCACGTCAATCACCCGTGCCGTCTGGATATCCACCGGCACCTTCGGATCCATGAAGCCGGTTACCACCGTCATCCGCGTCGCCGACAGCCGCTTGGCAACGTCGATCGAGGCGCGGATGTCGTTCAGGAACCCCTCGCGCTCTGCCCCGTCATTCGCACCCAGCAACGGCCGCGACTGCGACCATTTCGGCATGCTGGCGACGAATACGCCCATCGTCATGCCACGCTGCTGCAACGCCTTCGCCATCGCCGTCTGTTCGGCAATGCTGCGACCGGCCGCCTCGTTATCCTCCCAGGCGGTGAAGCCCTGATCGGCGGCATAGGCGATCTGTTCGATCCGGTCGCCACGGCTGGCGAAGCTGCCCTCATGCGGTGCGAACTTCAGCGAGAAGCGCGCGGCATTGCTGCCGCCGCCCTCGCGTCGTTGCGACGCAGCGACCCCGGCGGTCAGCGTCGCGGCGGCGGCCCCCGCCATCACCGTGCGTCGCGATACCCCGCTCATTTTGCAGATGTCAGATAAGCGATGATCGCCGCGCGCTTGGCCGGATCGGGCGTGGCGATCGGCATGCGCGTGCCCGGCACCTTCTTGGCCGGCGCCGCCAGATATTCGTCGAGCGTCTTCGCATCCCAGCGCAGCTTCGACGCCTTCATCGCCGGCGAATAGTTGAAGCCCGGCACCGATGCAGCCGGCCGTCCGACGACCCCGAATAGATTGGGGCCGATGCCGTTGCGGCCGCCCTTGTTGACCGTGTGGCACGCCTTGCAGGCGTTGAACGCGGGCGGTGCCGCGGTCTGGGCGGTGGTCGGCGTTGCGGTCGCCAGCAAAGCGGTCACACCCGCCGCTCCTACGATCGCCATACCCGTCAGCAGTTTCATCTTTACTCTCCCGCTTCCACTGGGGTCCATTTCCGGTCGGATGCCGCGTTCGCGATCACCGCCTCGATAAAGCTCATCGTCCGCAGACCGTCGGTGAGGCCAGGGACGAAGCGTTCGTCCTGCCCCCGGATGGCCGCCGCAAACCCCTGATACAGATTGGCGAATGCCTCGATATAGCCTTCGGGATGACCCGATGGCGTCCGCAGCAGCGCCTGAGTCGATGCCGCCAGTCCCGGTCCGCCGGCGCGCACCACCTCCGCTGGCCGATCGAGCCAGCGCAGCGTCAGCGTGTTCGGCTCCATCTGCGCCCATTCGAGCGTGCC
>CAJYJW010000122.1 GCA_913775025.1 uncultured Sphingomonas sp.
CGGACGCGGCGGCAATCGGGGTGCCGGCGGCAGGGACGGCACCGGGGCGGGCGGAAAGCCGCAGGCCGCTGTTCGGGCCGATCCGCAGAACTCCCTCGATCATTTTAGGGATGGCGGCGGGTGTCGCGGCTTTCGTCTCGACCACCAGCGTATCGCCGTTGCGGGTAATCGATTGCGGGGCGGCATAGTCGATCACCCCATCCGTCAGCGGAAAAAAATAAGGGGCCGTCACCCGCATCGTCGCGGGCAGCGGCACCGCCAGCCGGACCGAGCCGCGCGCCACCGTGAAACGCCCGCTGCTCCCCAGCGGCCGTGGCATGGCCGCGCGGAAGCGATCGAAGATCGCCGCATGATCCGTGGCGCCATTCCCGACCGCGAGGTTCAGCGCGATCTCGGCCTGTTCGGGTACGCAGATCTCTTCGGTGCAGGCCAGCCAGCGCATGGTTCCCCGGATCGGAAGGGGCGTGCCGGGGGCGAGGCCCGGCGGCACCTCCAGCCGGACCAGATGCGCGTAATCCGCTTCATAGACATAGTTCATCAATCCGGCGATCAGCAGCGTGTGCGGCACCGGATATTGAAGGGGGCCGGCCTTTACCCCCTTCGGTAGCCGCCAGGCGATCGTCGTCTCGACACCCGAGTCACCGGGATTCTCCCAGTAGCCGTGCCACCCCCTGGCCGGCGTCATCGCGACTGCGATCATGACCGCGCGTCCGGCGGCGGGGCGGCTGCTCTCAGCGATCAGGCGCGGCACGATGTGCGGCGCGGGCGCCGCGAGCACGGCGGGGGCGGCAAGGATCGCTGCGAGCAATGTCAACAGACGTAAAAAGAGTGCGGGCATCACCGGTCTATAGCAGCGCCGCCGGCCGCCGCCATCAGGCCGATGCATGACGCTGCGACGTCCCATCGCGTCTTCCGAGAGGCAGCGGGCGATATAGCACTGCGCGCGCTCACCGCGCGATCGGCAGCCTTACCGACAGGTCTCCATGCTTTGCAGAGCGAGGGCGACGAGTTTCGGGAAGCTCTTCGCGCGCTCCTGCGCGTGGGCGGACGCCGCGGTTCCGCGCGCGACGCGGCCCTTGATGCCGTGGAAGATCGCGGCAAGGCGGAAGAAGTTGAAAGTGATGTAGAAGGCATAGTCCCGCTCGGAAATCGGCGCGCGACCGGTATTTCGGCAGTAAGCGGCGAGATACTCCGCCTCCGACGGGATGCCGAGCGCTTCGAGGTCCGCCCCGGCCAGCCCGGCGACGATATCGGGCGGCATGCGAAACATCATCGCATGATAGGCGAAATCGGCCAGCGGATGGCCAAGCGTCGACAGCTCCCAGTCCAGCACCGCCAGCACGCGGGGTTCGGTGGGGTGGAAGATCAGATTGTCGCAGCGATAGTCGCCGTGCACGATGCGCGTCTCGTCGCCCGGCGGAATGTTGTCGGGCAGCCATGCGACGAGCGCATCCATCCCCGCATCGCGACCGGCATCGGCATCGTCGAGATACTGGCGCGACCAGCGGGCGATCTGGCGTTCGAAATAATTGCCGGGCCGACCATAGTCGGCCAGCCCCGCTTCCGCCGGATCGATTCGGTGGAGGCCAGCGATCGTCCGGTTCATCGCATCGAAATAGGCCGCGCGCTCGGACCTCGGCACATCGGGGAAGGTCGCATCCCAGAAGATCCGCCCCTCCACCATCTCCATGACGTAGAACCAGCTGCCGATGACCGCGTCGTCCGTGCAAAGGCCATGGACGTGCGCCACCGGCACACCCTGCGGTTCGAGCGCCGTCAGCACGCGGGCCTCGCGCTCGACCGCATGCGCGCCTTTCAGCAACTGGCCCGGCGGCTTGCGCCGCAGCACGTAGGAGCGGGTCGGCGTGACGAGCTTGTAGGTAGGGTTGGATTGCCCCCCCTTGAACTGTTCGACCGTGAGCGGTCCGGCATAGCCCTCGACGTTGTGCTCCATCCAGGCAACGAGCCGATCAACGTCGAAGCGGTGCGCCTCGCGGACCGCCGTGGTGCCGGCGTTCGCCGCCGCATCGACGCTCACGCCTGCGCCGCCTTCCAGTCCCGCTTAATCTTCTTGGCGAGGCTCCATTTGTGCACCTCGGTCGGGCCGTCATAGATGCGGAAGGCGCGAATCTCGCGGAACACCTGCTCGACGATCGTCTCGTCGGTGACCCCGGTGCCGCCCATCACCTGAACGCAGCGATCCGCCACGCGCATCAGCGCTTCGGACACCGCGACTTTCGCCATCGAACTTTCGGCGGTTCCGAGCGATCCGGTGTCGAGCACGCCCGCGCACCAATCCACCATCAACTCGGCCTGTTTCAGGTCGATCAGATTCTCCGCCAGCATGAAGCCGACGCCTTCATGATCGATGAGCGTCTTGCCGAAGGCCATGCGGCGGTTGGCATAGTCGGTCGCGATCTCGTTGGCGCGGATACAGGCGCCCAGCCAACGCATGCAATGCGACAGCCGCGCTGGGCTGAGGCGGATCTGGGCATATTTGAACCCTTCACCGGCATTGCCCAGCATCTGGTCCGCCGGCACGCGCAGATTGTCGATCGTCAGCGTGGCGTGGCCGCCGGGCATCGAGCTATCGATCGTGTTCGGCACGATATCGATACGGATCGCGGGATCGGGCAGTTCGACCAGGAACATGCATGCGCCGCCGGCCGAGTCCGGATCTTCCGAACGCGCCATCACGATCCCCACCTGCGCGCCGTCCGCGCCGGTGATGAAGCGCTTGCGCCCGTTGATCACCCAGTGGTTGCCGTCCCGCCGGCAGGTCGAGATCATCATCGACGGGTCCGAGCCGGCCCCGCCCGCGTCGGCAGGCTCCGTCATGAAGAAGGCCGAGCGGGCACGGCCTTCCACCAGCGGCGTCAGGAACCGCGCCTTCACGTCGGGGCTGCCCACCTTGCCGAGCAGATACATATTGCCCTCGTCTGGCGCGCCTGTGTTGCAGGCAAGCGGCCCGAGCGGGGAAAGCCCCGAGCGGATGAGCACCACCGCCGTCTCGCGTTGGGTCAGGTGGTTTCCGTCCGGCAGGATATGCGGCGTCAGCACGCCCGCCGCGCGGGCTTTCTCGCGCATTTCATAGACCAGGGCGTCAAGCGGGCTGCCGTGATGGTCTCGCCGCGCGTCCCGCTCATAGGGGATCACGGTCTCGCGGACGAACGCTTCCACGCGATCCGCGATCTCAGCGGTCCGCTCCGGCCCTGCGCCATGTGTTTGCTCGGTTGTCCCCATGGTGCGCCTCTTGCCCTCTTCTGCGATGAGCCGATCTAGCGTCATCGCGGGCCTTGCGAAATAGATATCCTCCTGTCGTTTGTGATGGCTTCAGCGCTCAGTTCGGGAATATCGATACGTCCTGATCGAGACGCACAAGCGTCTTCCCCGTCGTCTGGCCCGACATCAACCGGATGAAGGCGTCTGGCGCGCTTTCCAGGCCAGTCGCCACATTCTCCAGGGCGATCAGTTCGCCCGAGCGGATCCAGCCGGCCAGTGCCGCTTCCGCCTCATGCACCATATCGGCGGCTTCGTAGGCGAGGAAGCCGCGCATGGTGATGCGGTTGACGACCATCTGCCACAGGTTGCGGATCGGGAAGGGTTCGGTCTGCTGATTATAGTTGGCGATCATGCCGCACACCGGGATCCGCCCGAACGCCTTCATCCGGGGGAGGGCGGCGTCCAGCGTCGCGCCGCCGACATTATCGAAATAGAGATCGATGCCGTCGGGAAAGGCGCGATCCAGCGCCATGCCGAGATCGGGCTCGGCGCGATAATCGATCGCGGCATCGAAGCCGAGCGTCTCGGTGACGATACGTGCCTTGTCCGCCGCGCCTACGGTTCCGACCACGCGACATCCTGACAGGCGGGCGATCTGCCCCGCCACGCTGCCGACGGCGCCGGCGGCGGCGCTCACCAGCACCTCGTCCCCGTCACGCATTTCGCCATATCGCTTGAGCCCGACATAGGCGGTGATGCCAGACCAGCCGCACGCGCCCATATAAGCGGTCATCGGCAGATCGGGGGAGACGTGGACATTCTCGAAGCCGACCTGCGAGGGCGACAGGACGGAATAGGTCTCCCACCCGGCGAAGGCGCGGCCGTAGTCGCCCTCCCGAAAGTCCGGATGGCGGGAGCGGACGACCTCGCCCAACACCATCGTCGGGATGAGCCCCCCGATCGCGACGGGGGGCATGTAGCTTTTCACATCGTCGAGCATGCCGCGAACCGCCGGATCGATCGCGAAGATCCGGTTGCGCAGCAGCACCTGACCTTCGGTGAGTTCGGGTACGGCGACCTCCTCCACCCGAAAGATGTCCGGGGTCGGGAGGCCACTCGGCCGATGATCAAGAACGATGCGGCGATTGAGCATGCGGGGCCAAGCCTTTCCTAGAATTCGTAGCCGATCTGGCCGCCGAACACCCGGGGTTCGCGCGCGGCGGCGAAACCCCATAATGTCGGGAAGGCGGCGACCGTAAAGGCGGTCGCGGTGCCGCGGTCGTCCAGCAGGTTGCGGGCATAGGCAGTCAGCCGGAGCTTCGAGCTGCCGGAGGCGCCGACCTGCATCACGTAGGAGATGCTCGCGTCAAGAAGGTTCTGCCGGTCCGACCGGACGCGCGGATCGTTGCGGCTGACGATGACCGTCCCGGTCGCCGGGATCGGGGTCGCCGGATCGGCGGCGATCTGCTGATCGTAGCGCGTGATGAAACGATAGCCGGCGTTGAGACGGATCTCATTGTCACCCACCGGCACCTTATATTCCGCGTTGATCGAGCTTGTCAGCTTGGGCGCATAGATGAGGTTCACGGCCGAAAGATCGAACGTCCGCCGAGCCCCGAACGCCAGCTGATCGACGATGAAGCCCTTGAACTTGGCGTCGGTGTAGCCGAGCGAGGCGCGAATGGTGAGGTTTTCGATCGGGCGTGCGGTGATGTCCGCCTCGATGCCCTTGATCTTCGCACCGCCGGCATTGATCACGATCGTCTCGTTGCCGATGCCGGGCGGCGGCACGGTGACGGTCGAGCTTTGCTGGATGTCCTTATAGTCGGTGTAAAAGGCGGCCACGTTGAAGGCGAGCTTGCGGTCGAACAGCTCGCTCTTGAAGCCGACCTCATAGGCGTCGACCGTCTCGGGATCATAGGGCGTCGTTGCCGAGAACAGGGTCTGGCCACGGCCGTTGAAGCCACCCGAGCGATAGCCGCGCGACCATGAGCCGTAGATCATCAGCTCGTCGGTAGGGCGATAGTCGAGCGAGATCTTGGGGGTGAACTTGCCCCAGCTCTCCTTCGCGCTCACGCCGACGACGCCTGGCGCCCCGGTGATGAGCGGGTTGTCATACTTCTTGCGGTCGTGCGTGTATCGCCCGCCGCCGGACAGGCGCAGCCGCGGGGCGAATTCCCAGTTGAAGTCGAAGAAGGCGGCGGCGGAACGCGAGCGGCCGATCGTGATCTGCGTGCCGGCGAAGCTGCCGAACACGTCGGTATCCTGCCGCAGCCGGTAGCGGCTCTCGAAATAATAAAGGCCGGCGACGTAATCGAAGCCGTCGAACAGATTGCCGCTGGCGCGCAATTCCTGGCTGAACTGGTGATAACGCTGCCGGCGCGTGCTGAAATAGAGGCCGGTCGTGCCGTAATCCGCCTGCTGGAATTCGCGGCTCTGGCGGTAGCTGGTGACGGAGGCGAATTTCACCGCACCCGCATCGGCGTTCATTTCCAGCGTGGCGGCGCGCGCGCGATAGTTGCCCGGCGTATCCGGTCCCTTGAACACGGCGTAGATGTCGTTCGTATTGTTGCGGCCGCACGCGCCGGCGGGCTGGAAGTTGCAGAACACGTCGCCCGGCTGGGTGAGCGAGCCGTTATAGGTGACGAATTTCTGGTTCTGCTGCTCCAGCGTCAACAGGGCATCGAAGGCGGGGGAGGGGGTGAGCAGGAAGGCGGCACCGAAATTCTCGCCGTTGCTCTTGCCCAACCGATCGCGCGTGGTGGCGTCGCGGTAGAAGCCGTCGTCCTGATTGTGGAAGGCGAAGAATTTCGCGGCGAGCACGTCTTTCACCACGGGCACGTTCAACACGCCGCGCAGGCCAAGCGCATTATAGCTGCCGTAATTCGCCTCGAACTTTCCGCCAAACTCGCCCGTGGGCTTCGTGCGGCGGACGTTGATGACGCCGCCGATCGTGTTGCGGCCGAACAGCGTGCCCTGCGGTCCACGTAGTATCTCGATCGAGGCGATGTCGAAGAAGTCGAGCATCTGCCCGGTGGAGGTGCCGATGTATACGCCGTCGACGTTGACGCCGACCGCCGGATCGAAGCTCTTGTCCACATCGGCGAAGGCGATGCCGCGGATCGAGATGTTGGCGGTGGCCGCGCCGGTCGATTGCGTGGTGATCAACACGTTCGGCGCCTGGCCCTGCAGATCGGCGATCTTGGCGGACACCGTCGCCTCAAGCTGCGAAGGGGCGATCGCGGTGACCGCGATCGGCGTCGTCTGCACGCTCTCGTTGCGCCGGCGTGCGCTCACGATGATCTCGCCGATCTCGCCGTTGTCGGCTTGCGGGGGCGGCGCGGTCTCGCTGGAGGGCGCGTGTCCCGACGCGGTTGGCGGTAACGCCGCCTGTCCCGCGGTGCCGGTCGTGGTCGTTTCCTGCGCGGTGGCGGTACCGGTGATGACGACGGCCGCAAGCGCCGCCCCAAGGGCACGGTACGAAATGCGCATTCAATCTCTCCCCGATGTCGCCGCCTTCCCCTGCGGCTGTCTCGTTTCAATCGAGAAACGGCCGGCCGCGCACCTGCTTATTATGTGAGCCGTATGGCGGAGCCGGGCGGCCTATGGCTTTGGCGTCACAGGTGGCCAAGGGAGAGTATGATGCGCGAGACGATCGCGAAACTGGGGCCGATCATGCAGATGGCCTATGTGCCGCAGGACATTCCCGCCGCGCTGCGTTTCTGGACGGAGACGATCGGGGCGGGGCCGTTCTACTCGATGCCGCACATCGGCTACCTGTCCGCCGACTATCGCGGGCAGCCAAGCAACATCGATTTCTCGCTCTATATCGGCTATTGGGGCGACATGCAGATCGAACTGATCGAGCAGCATTGCGACAGCCCCTCGATCTATAAAAGCTGGCGGGATAGCGGGCAGGAGGGGCTCCACCACGTCTGCCTGCTGGTCGACGATATCGCACGGGCGCGTGCCGCCGCCGATGCGGCGGGCGCCAAGGTCGAACAGTCTCTGGAGCTTGATGGCGGTGCCGCCATCTACCTCGATACCGGTGGCGGCCCGGGTACGATGGTCGAGGTGCTGCAGCCGGCCCCCGGCTTCGACGCGCTGTGCGACATGATGCGCGCCGCGCACCGCGATTGGGACGGTTCCGACCCGGTACGCAGCTTCGGTTGACGTAATCGGGGCGGCTCAACGCCGCCCCGGCCCCCTCAGGCGTTTAGATATTTCGCCATCGTCTGGTGGAACTGGCGAATGCGGATTTCCTGATAGTCGCCAAGCTGGACCTCGCCGGTCTTGGAGACTTTCAATCCTTGCTGAACGAACGGCAGATTTTCCATATCCTGTTCAAATACATGGCCCAGCACCCCAAGCTCCGGCGCATCTGTCCACTTCTGATCATCCGTCAGGAACTTCATCGGCACGCCCCGCGGGATCGGCTCGCCTTCCGGCACGCGGACCAGGATGCGAACCTCCATGATGCACTGATCGGGGTTCGGGCCCGGGCGCCAGCGATAGACGATGTTGGGCATGTAACCGCCCCACGGCGCGAAATGCGGAAAGACGTTGTAGACGAGACCATCTAGCAGTTCCGCGTCCGTCGCCTGCTCATGCAAGTCCGCATGGCCGAATTGCTCGGCGAAATTCTTGCGCATCGCATCGCCCAGCGCACGTCGCGCCGATATGCCGTCAGGCACCGCTACCGCATAAGGGCTGTCGGCATAATTATCCGCCGAGCGGCCGTTATATTTGATGAATTCGTCGACGATCCATTGCTGTTCCTTGCCCTCGGCATCGACATGCGGGCTCATCACGCCGAAGGGGGTGTAGGCGACGTTCACATTGTCGCCATAGATATTGTAGCTGGTGTTGGCGTCTCCGGTGAACGGCAGCAGCTGCGGATGCGTGACGATGGTGTGCCACGCCTCCATGAACGCCTCCATCGTGACTTTCCAGTTGGCATGGACGACCTTGCCGACCCAGATGGCGGTGGTGCATTGCTCGTGATGCCAACGCTCGAAGAATTCGGGGAGCGGCGCCAGAAATTCCTCGATGGTCGGGCCGCCGGTATTTTCGCGCAGGAAGATATAGCCCTGCCAGCGCGCCACCTCTGCTTCGGGCAATTGCATCTTCTCGTCGCTCAGATGGGTGAAATCCCACCGGCACGGAATTTCGGCGAGGCTGCCGTCCTTATTCCAGGTAAAACCGTGGAAGGGACACTGGAAGCGATCGGTACTCCCGTCCTCAAGCCGCAGCTTGCGTCCGCGATGCAGGCAGACATTGTGCATCGCGCGCACGCTGCCGTCGTCCTGCCGCACGACAAGAAATGAACGTCCGGCATTCTCGTAGACGATATAGTCGCCCGTCTCGGGCAGATCCTCTTCACGCGCGGCGAACTGCCACACGTTCGGCCACATCTTCGCATTTTCGAGGGCCTGCCGGGCGGGATCAGTGTAGACGCTGGCGTCGATCGGCTCCGATCCGAGATAGCGGTAGCTCTCGTTCTTCATGAAATCGGGCACCGGGCGGCCGTCCAGCGCCAGTATGTCCGTCCATGTCGCGCCGGGGCAGCGAGCGGCGCCCGCCGCCTCTATGGTGGGGTCACGATCTGCCATATCCGCTCCTGGTTCCGTCGGAAGCCGACGCCTTGTGCATAAGATAGGGGTGTCGGCCCCCGGACAGAAGCTACCGAATGTGCCAGCCTTATTGGGCGGTCAATCCGCCGTCGACGACCATTTCGGCACCCGTGATGTACCGCGCCTCGTCCGATGCGAGGAACAGGACCATGTTCGCGATCTCGATCGGTTCACCCATATAGCCCATCGGGATGCCCGCGGTCAGGATCTCATATTGCTCCGGGCTATCCTGTAGCGCGACCTTCTGCATCCCGGTCATGATCATGCCGGGGTGGACGGAATTGACGCGGATCTTCTGCTTGGCTGTCTCCATCGCCAGCGCCTTGCCGAACAGGCGCAGGCCGGCCTTGCTCGCGGCATAAGCGGTCACCCCCGGAATGCCGATGAGGCCCGCGACGGACGAAATGTTGATGATCGAGCCGCCCCGGCCATGTGCGCGCATGTTGGCGACGCCGGCGCGCATACCCAGATAGCCGCTGGTCATGTTCACCTCCATCTGCCGCGCATAGTCGGCCGGAGGAAGGTTTTCGATCGGGCGCAGCACCGCGATGCCGGCGTTGTTCACCAAGATGTCGATCGGCCCGGTCTGGCCGAGCACCTCGTCCCAGGCGGCCTCGCTCGTCACGTCATGGTGCAGGCCCCGCGCGGTGCCGCCGATCGCGGCGGCGCGCGCCTCCACGCCGTCCTTGTCGATATCCGTCAGCCAGACGGTCGCGCCCTCTTCCGCCAGCCGGCGGGCCATCGCTTCGCCAAGCCCGCCCTCCGAGCCCGCGCCCGTTATTAGCGCGACCTTGCCTGCTACCCGTCCCGTCATGCCGTCATCCTCTCGTCGGAAATCATCTTTTTGGCGGCCGCCCAGGCGAGCGCCATGGCGGGGCCGTTCGTATTGCCCGAAATCGGGGCCGGCATCGCAGCGCAATCCACCACGCGCAGGCCGGTCACGCCGTTCACGCGCAGATCGGGATCAAGCACGGCGCGATTGTCGCTGCCCATGCGGCAGGTGGCGACGGCGTGGGTGCCGCAGGTGGAGAGGCGACGAAACACCTCCCATATCTGCTCGTCGCTCTCCTGCTCAGGCCCGGGAAAGCTCTCCCGCTCGACATATCCGGCGATCGCCGGTTGGGCCATGTAGCGTCGCATGGTGCGGATCATCGCGATGGCCGAGGCGCGGTCCTCGGCCGTCGTCATCCAGTTCGGCGCGATCTGGGGTAGCGTCGCGGGGTCGGCGGAGGTGATGGCGACCTGTCCCTCGCTCGTCAGCCGCAGCAACTGGCCGTAGCAGGTCATGCCCGGCCGCCGCTCCACATCGGCGAGGGGGACGGGGAAGTTATCGTCGTCGCTGCGGGCGAAGGTGAAGCCGCCCATGTAGAGCTGCGCATCCGGTCGCTCGACCGAGGGAGATGTGCGGATGAAGGCACCCACCTCGAACGGGCCGGTCGCCAGCGGCCCGTCGCGCCGGAGGTAATAGCGAAGCGCGTTGCGCAGCAGGCCTGCGCCGTAGAATTGATGATTGATCCCGCGATCCGATTTCAACGCATAGGAAATACTGAAGCCGAGGTGATCGCGCATCCGCATACCCACGTCCGGGCTGTCGACCAGCGTCTCCACGCCTGCCCGCGACAGCACCGCCGCCGGGCCGATGCCCGATCGCTGGAGGATGGCGGGCGACATCAAAGCGCCGGCGGACAGGATGACCTCGCCCGCAACGTCATAGCGCACCGGCCTGCCATCGACGGCCGCCTGCACCGCAACGGCGCGTTTCGTTTGGTCGAACAGGATGCGATCGACGGTGACGCCCGTCACCACCTTCACATTGGGCCGCTTCGCCGCCGGACGAAGGAAGGCGACCGAGGCGGATTGCCGGCGGCCGCGCCAGATATTGTGCGAATAATAGCCGACGCCTTCCTGATCCTCGCGGTTAAGGTCGTCGGTATGGCGGGGCAGTCCCATCTGGACGCCCGCCTCGATCAGCGCCTCGCTGATCGGGTAGCGATGTTTGCCGGCGGTGATGTGTAGCGGCCCGCCGACCCCGCGGACCCCATCATCGCCGAGTTCCTGATCCTCGATCGCGCGAAAGGCGGCCTTCATCCGGCTCCATCCCCAGCCGGTCGCGCCCAGCGCTTCCCAGTCGGCGTAATCCTCGGGCTGTCCGCGCACATAGATCATGCCGTTGAGCGAGGAGGAGCCGCCAAGACCGAGGCCGCGCACCCATATTTCGCTGGCGGGTTCGCCCTCCACGCGGGGCTGCGCGACGGGAAAGAACCAGGTGTGCCGCGGACTGGTGACCAGCTTCGCCATACCCTTGGGCATGTGGGTCAGCGGGTGGGTGTCGGGGCCGCCAGCCTCCAGCACCAGAACCCGTTTGGAACCGCTGGCGGACAGTCGCTCGGCCATGACGCAGCCGGACGAGCCTGCGCCGATGACGATATAATCCCAGTTTTCGCTCATTGCGCTATCATCCCAGCTCTCGCTCACTGCGTCGCAGCCGCCGCGACGGACGCGGAAATCGCATCGCGCCCCGGATTGCCCCGCAGCGTGAGGCCGCCGTTCACCTGCAGATTTTCGCCTGTCATGAAACATTCGTCGGACGCGAGAAATACGGCCGCCGCCGCGATATCCTCCGAGGTGCCCCAACGGCCAAGCGGGTAGCTGGGGCGGAACGCCTCGAACAGGCCGGGCACGCCCTTCGCCTCCGCGTTCATCGGCGTGTCGGTCAGGCCGGGCGAGATTGAGTTCGCGCGGATGCCGACCGCGCCGAACTCATGCGCCACGCAACGGACGACGTGATCGGTCCCTGCCTTGGTGCCCATATAGGCGGCGTGATCGTTGAGCATGATCGTGGCGGTAGCGCTGCTGATCTGGATGATCGATCCGCCCCGCCCGCCGCGATCCGTCGCCATGCGGCCGATCATCGCCTGAAAGAACTGGAACGGCCCCTTGAACTGGAGCGCCATTATCGCGTCGAGCGCTTCCTCATCCGTCTCGAGAAAGGGACGGAGCAACCCCCAACCGCTGCCGTTCAGCGCGATGTCGATCCCGCCGAGCGCGTCGGCCGCCGCATCGGCGAGGGCGAACACCTGACCCCGATCCGTCAGATCGCAGGGCAGGGCTATCCCGCCGATCTCCGCGGCGAAGCGCGTCGTCTCCTCCATCCGCCGGGCCGATACCGCGACGCGCGCGCCTTCCTCTGCAAAGCGCCGCGCGATGACCTGCGCCATATTGTCGCGATTGCCGGCACCCACCACCAGCGCCGTCTTGCCGTCCAGCCGTTTCATGGAATGGTCTCCTCTTGTCGGCCAGACGGCGCGATCGGATCAGAAGCGGGTGGACACCTGCAGCAGCACGGTGCGCGGCAGGGTGCCGAAGCCCAGCTGATCGGCCGGAATGCCCGCCGCCGTGCCGGTGCCGCCGCCGGTCGATGGGCCGTCGACCACGCCCGTCACGTAGAAGCGATTGGTCAGGTTCTTGCCGATCACCGCAAGCTGCCAGCGATCGTCTTCCGCGCCGAAGCGGATCGAGGCATCGAGATTCACATATTTGCCCTGACGCGAGTAGGGGTTGCCGAAGCCTGAGGCGAGATAGCTGCCGCTGTAGCGGGCATCCGCAGATACGCCGACCTTATAGCCATTGCCCACGGGCCGGTCATAGCTCGCGCCCAGCGTGCCCGTCCATTCCGGCGCGACGGAAAGCTCCGTCCCGCTCAGGTTCTGGCGCGTGAAGTTGCCGGTCGCGGCGAGGGCGAGGTTGCACCCTTGCGCCGGCGTCTGCCCCGCATAGCAGGGTGCGAGCGGGAAGTTCGTGTACCGCGCGCGGTTGTAATTGATCGAGCCGTGAAGATTGAGCCCGTCTACGGCGCGCGGCGCATATTCGAATTCGACCTCGACGCCCTTGGTGCGCGCATCGGCGGTCAAAGTCTGAAACGCGAAGATGGGCGAATTGAAGAAGTCGACCTGAAGGTTGCTGTACTTATAGGTGTAGAGGCCGACGTTGAAGCGCAGCTGATTGTCCGCCAGCGTCGTCTTCAGGCCCATTTCGAAGCCGCGCGCCTTTTCAGGCCCGAAGGTAAGGTCACCCGTCGGATTGGAGGACAGGCCCGAATTGATACCGCCGTTGGAGAAGCCGCCGGACTTGTAGGCGGTCTTATAGGCGCCGTAGACCAGAACGTCGCGATTGGGTTTCCAGGTCAGCGTCGCTTCCGGCGACCAGTCGTTGAAGGTCTGGTTGGCGGTCACGACGCCAAGACCATCGGGTGAATTCTGCGGGCGGAAGATGGCGCTCAATGCCGCATTGCCATAGGGCTGGGTGAAGAAGCTGTCCTTCGTCTCATGGGTATAACGGACGCCTGCCGCCGCCTCGAGCGTGGGAACGACCTTCCAGACGACCTGGCCGAAGCCTGCAATGGTCTCGCCATCGGTGAACGAAGTCTTGGTCGAACCGAGATAACGATTGGTCGCCGATTGGCTGCTGTCTTCAAGGCCCGCAAGCAGCACGAACTGATCGAAGGTGCGCCGGGTATTCTGATAGAGTGCACCGGCCAGCAGGTTGATCGGCGAATCGAAGCTCGTCTGAATACGGAATTCGTTTGAAAAGGCGCGCCAGGTGCTGTTCTCGGTCGCGAAGGTGCTGTTCGCGGACCCCTGGAAATCGCAGTTGCAGGCCCAACGGTTGTTGTTACGGTTCCAGTTGGTGATGTTGGTCAACGTAATATCGTCAAAAGTCCAGACGAAGTTGTTCGTGACCGCATAGGACTTGTAACGGTTGTACAGCGAACCGTCTGATTTCGCGAAGGGCACATTGGCGGCGATATCGGCCGGAATCTTGTTCTGGCGGGTCACGAAACGATCGCCGCAGGCAAGGCCGTTCAGCTGGCTGGCACCCGTGGGGCAGTTGAACGCGACATAGTTCCAGCTGTTGTTGTTGACGTCGTTATACGCGCCCGAGACCTTGAGCGTATCGACGATGCCGCTGGTCGGCTCCCACTTCAGCGTCACGCGGCCGAGCAATTCCTTTTCACCCGGCTCTTCGCGCGGAGCAGGCTCGGAAAGGTGCGAGGTCCGCCGTCCGGTCGCGATATCGGTGGTGACGAAATTATAGGCGGGGGATTCGTTGCGATACCAGCCGCCGTACATCTTCGATCCGCGCAGCGCCACGCGGATGCCCAGTGTGTCGGTGATCGGCGTCGATCCGACGATCTCGCCCTGCACCTGCTCGGACTTGATCTCGTAGCGGGCGGCGGCGAGAATCTCGGTTTCGCTGCCCGGATCGGCGCTGGTGATCGAGACGACACCGGCGGTCGCGTTCTTGCCGAAGAACAGCGCCTGCGGCCCCTTCAGAATTTCGATCCGGCCAAGATCGAAGAAGCCTTCCTGAATGATGCGGCCCTGACCGTAATAGACGCCGTCCACCACGGTGGCGACCGACTGCTCGATGCCGATCGAGGTGGAGGAGGAGCCTATGCCGCGCATGGTAAGCTGTGCGCCGGACCCATTCGAGGCGCGGCCGACCGTGAAGTTCGGGGTGCGCGCGGCCACCTTCTCAAGGCTGGTCAGATCCTGCTGGCGCACGGTTTCGGCGGATAGCGCGGTGACGGCGACGGGCACGTCCTGCACGCTCTCGGCGCGCTTGCGGGCCGTCACGATGATATCCTGAAGGCCGCCGCCGTCCCGTTCAGAGGCCACCGCCGCCGTCTCGGGCGCAGGGGGGGCGGCCTGTGCCGCCGGCGGTGTCACCGGGTCAACGCTTTGAGCAGAAGCGGCGGTCGCGATCGTCGCGATCGCGACCCCACCCAGCCAATGCGAGATGTGCCGTGCGCGGCGTTCGATCGTCATGATTAATCCTCACCCCTTGAACCTGAACAGAGCCGCTGCCGTTTCAGCATGCGTTTGGACGGGGACTTCCCCCGGCTCCGTCTTGTCTTGCGACGGCGGACTATTCGGGTCACCTAGCGAAGCTGGCAGGTTGCCCGCGCCTGTCCCTTGCCCGATCCCCTCCCAACATATCAGCGAGAGAGGGTGATGCATGACCGGCAACCGCGCCTGGCGGCTCAACGCCTATCCCGACGGTCTGGATTTCGCGGCAGCTCTCTCGCTCGACGAGGTCGCGATGCCCGAGCCGGGGGCAGGGCAGGTGACGATCGCGGCGGATTATCTCTCGCTGGATGCGGGAACGCGCATGTGGATGACGCCGCGGACCGACAGCTACCAGCCGCCGATACCCTTGGGCAGCATCGTGCCGGGGCAGGTGATGGGGCGGGTGCTCGCTTCGCAGGCGGAGGGTTTCGTGCCGGGCGATCTCGTCCGCGCCTTCGGTCAGTGGGCCGATGTATCCTGCGTCGATGCCGCGACGAGCGGGCTCGTGCGTCTGGACGAAAGCGTCGCCGATCCGTTGCTGCACCTCGGGCCGCTTGGCATGAACGGCTGGACCGCGCTTGTCGGTATGGAGGAGGTTGGCCGGGTACGGGCGGGTGATATGGTGCTCGTCTCCGCCGCCGCCGGCTCCACCGGGATGCTGGCCGCGCAGATCGCCAGGCTGCTCGGCGCGCGTGTCGTCGGGATCGCCGGGGGCGCCCGAAAATGCGCCTTCCTGATCGACGATCTCGGCCTTGATGCCGCGATCGATCATCGCGCGCCGGATGTCGAACAGGCGATAGCCGCCGCCGCGCCGGCAGGCGTAAATGTCTATTTCGAGAATGTCGGCGGCCCGCTGCTCGACGCGGTGCTCCCCAACATGGCCTATTATGGGCGGATCGCGGTATGCGGACTGGTCGCCAACTATGCCGAAGCGCAGCCGGGGCCGCGCCGATTTGATCAGATCCTGGCGCGTCGGCT
>CAJYJW010000123.1 GCA_913775025.1 uncultured Sphingomonas sp.
GGGGTAGTGGAGCAACGTGCCATCGGGATCGGCAATGATCGTCTCGCTACCCTTGAGCGCGACGACACTGCCACACCGTGCGGCGGCCCGTGAGGCGGTTCCTTCGAGATCTCGTGCGATCTCGTCCGCATCGATCCCAGTCAAAGCGGCCATCTCACCGCGATGCGGCGTCAGAACCAATCGACCCGCATGGCAGGACAGCATGTCGCGCAACCGATCGGCGCAGGCGATGGCGGCGGCGTCCAGCACGATCGATAACCCTTCACGCGGACTGTCGAGCAGTGTCTCGACGATCACGGCGGCCGCATCGCTGTCCCCCATGCCGGGGCCGAGCACGAAGGCGTCGCAGCGATCCAGCGCCGCCCGAAGCAGCGGCACGGCACGTTTGCATAATTCCCCGCGCCGATCGACTGGCAGCGCGATCACCGCCGCCTCAGGCACCGCAAGCCCCAGCGGGATAGCGGCGGCCTCGACGGTCGCCATCTGGAGCTTGCCCGCACCCGAGCGCAGCGCCGCCTCCCCCGTCAGCCGGATAGCGCCGGGCACGTGGGTGGCCCCGCCCGCGACCAGCACCCGACCCCGACTGTTCTTGTCCGTCTCGCCCTCAAGCGCTGGGAGCGGATGGTTGGCGAGCCAGCGCGCGTCCAACATGTCGGTCATCGCGCGATCATCCCCGCACCGCGACAATCTTGTCCGGCGCGCTCGTCACCGTTTCGGCCTGCCGTACGGGCGCAGTGGCGTTATATCGGTGCAGAACCAGGTTCCCGTCCCGCCCGGCGGTGGGATCGAAGCGATATTCGGTTACGGAGCAATTGGCGACATCCCCTTCCCGATCGATCGCAAGAATGCTGTCCTCGTCCAGATTCTCCAGAATATAGCGCAGGCAAAGCACGACGACCTGATGCGCTACGATCATCACCTGCTTGCCGGCATAATGGAGAGACACCGTATCCAGCAGCGACCGCAGGCGGAAGATCACGTCGCACCAACTCTCGCCCCCCGGCGGCCGATGATAGAATTTTCCGAGAATCCGGCGAAACTCCGCCTGCTCCGGGTAAAGCGCAAGGATACCGGGCGTCGTCAGCCCATCAAGGATGCCGAATTCCTTCTCGCGCAGCCGCTCGTCCGTACAGATCGTTTCGCCTGCCGCGGCCCCGCCCGCATCGCGAAATCGCCTCGCCGTCTGCATCGCCCGGACATAAGGCGAGGAGAGTATCACGGTGGGCCGTTCGTCTGGCGTACCATCGGCAAACCATTGGCCAAGCGCATCCGCCTGCCGTTCGCCCAGCGGTGACAACGGCACGTCCACGTCGCGCCCGCCAATGGCGATGCGCTCCAGTCCTTCGGCATGGGCGGCATCGCGCGCGACATTACCAGCGCTTTGCCCGTGCCGGACAAGCCACAGCACCGATGGCCACCGCGCAGACATCAGGACCAGCCTTCGATCATCGCACTACCCCGCCGCCAACACCGTCTCTTGGCAGACGCGCGGCGCGGCAAAGGGTTCAATAGCGTGTCACGGCGATGGCCGGTCGAGCGTCACATGGCCGGTCTTCTTCAATTCCTCGACAGCGCGCTTTACCTCTTGGCTGCTGCCGCGCGGCATGATGAGCACGGCATCGCCCGTCGCGATCACGATCAGGTCCTTTACGCCGACCGCCGCGACCAGCGGCCCATCCGACCGGATCAGACATCCGCTGGTATCGATCGCCACGATCTCGCCATGATGCGCATTGTCCGCCGCATCCTTCATGGCGATCTCGTGCAACGCATCCCAGCTGCCGACATCCGACCAACCCATATCGACCGGCGCCACCGCGACACGATCGGCCTTCTCCATGACCGCATAATCGATGGAGTCGGAAGGGGAGGCCGCGAAGGCATCCGCATCCGGGAACACCCGCCGCCCCTCGCACCGCGCCTGCTCCAGGGATGCGCGCGCCGCAGCCGCGATGCCGGGGGCATGCATGTCGAGCGCTTGCAGATAGGCATCCGCCCGAAACAGGAATATGCCGCCGTTCCAGAAGTAGCAGCCTTCCGCCAGATAGCCTTCCGCCGTCGGCCGGTCCGGCTTCTCCACGAAGCGGTCTACGCGCTGCACGCGATCGCCGAGCGAGGCGCCGGCGCGGATATAGCCGTATCCGGTATCGGGGGCTTGCGGGGCGATGCCGAAGGTGACGAGCCACCCCTCCCCGGCCAGCGGCACCGCCGCCTCGATGGCCGACCGGAAGGCATCGACGTCCGCGATCACATGATCGCTCGGCATCACAAGCAGCAATGATCCGGGCTCCGCGATCAGCGCGGCCAGCGCGATGGCGGGCGCGGTATTGCGGGCTACAGGCTCCAGGATCAGCGACGCCGGCTCGACCCCCACCTTGGCGAGCTGCGTTTCGATCTGAGAGACGTGGGCGGCATTGGCGACGACGATCGGCGACGTGAAGCGCTGCGCGTCGTCCGCCCGCCGCGCGGTCAGTTGTAACATCGTCTCGGCATGGGTGAGCGCGAGCAGTTGCTTGGGGCGGCCGGTGCGGGAAAGCGGCCACAATCGCGTTCCAGACCCGCCAGAAAGGATGACGGGGCTGATCTTCGCAGGATGGTCGCTCATGCGGCGCTACATGCGGGCGCGTGGCTTACCCCGTCAAGCGGACGGCGGGAAGGATCGCGCCACTTTCAGCAAATCTTTGTCAATTTATCCGACAGTCGCCCGCAGCGAAATGCATTACGGTGCGGCAGGGCCAGAATGGGGGATCGGCAGACGGCGTGATACGGCTGTTCAAACATTATATTCCTTATGCCGTGCTGCTGCTCGGCCTGGTCGATTTCGCGCTGCTGATCGCGGCGGCGGAGGCGGGATGGCGCATCAAGC
>CAJYJW010000124.1 GCA_913775025.1 uncultured Sphingomonas sp.
ATACTCGATGCCGCGATCGATGAAGCCGCCGGTGTTCACCGTGCCGTTCTTCAGCGGATCGAGGAAGTCGGGCTCGAGCACCTGCAGCTGCAACGGCGCGATCGTCGTGCGCGCATCGAACTGCTGCCGGCGGAAGCGAATGATCGCAGCACCCGATTCCGCCATGCCCCGTGTCGCCAGCCAGAGCAGGCCGTTCAGGTCATGATCGCCATCGTGATCGCACGCCTCCGTCCAGCCGCGCCAGTCGGCCGCCACCTTCTTCGCGTTGCGCCCCTTCAGCCCGGTCGGCGCGCCGACGATGCCGGTGCCGACGACATGATCGGCGAAGGTATCGACGATCTGAAGCGCCCAGCCGTTATCGCGCAGCAGGCTGCGGCAGCGGTTGCGCACGACTTCCTCGTTCGCGCCAACCTCGGCGTTCGCGTCGGTACCGCCGGCCTGCCAGCTTGCCGTTCGATGATCGCGCCGGGCCGCCTCATAGGCGCGGCCGTGCATGTCGATCTGGCGGCGGGCCGCGATGCGACGAACGCCGGCGCCAGGCGACAGCCAGCCGATAGCCTGATCGAGCCAAGTCACCTCAGAATGCCGCGACCGAGGTGCGACAGGTGGGGATCGCGTCGCCCTGAAGATCCGCCTGAATCATACGGAGGGTCTCTCGCATCTCAGCGAGCGTCCGATAGGAAACCTCGCTGCCGTCGGCGTAGCGGACCTTGGTCGCACCCGTGGCGATCGCCGCGCGCAACGTGGCGGCATCATCGTTCGTGAACGCCATGCGCGTCTCCATCATAGCCAGCTTTCGCCGCCGGCGGCATTGGATTGCACCCAAGCGTCCGGCGCATTGGGCTCATCAGGTTCGACAGCCGGCAGAGCGACCCAGCGGTTCGCGGCCTGCTCGACACGTTCGTTCAGACGCAGTCCGAAGTGGATTAGGCCCTGCAAGGCGGCATAGGCATACACCCGACAGTCGAGCGCCTCGTTCGCCTTGCCCTTGGGACATTCCCACACCGTGAAGCGCGTGCCGGAAACCACCTTCAGCACACGGCGCTCGACGATCAGCTGCTCGTACCAGGCGAGCTCGCGGCGCGCATCGAAGTGCATATAGCCCGGGCCGGGTTCGGCGACCTGTTCCAGCCGGGCGCGGACAGTATCCTTCGCGGCGTTCACGCCGATGATCGTCGGCTTGTATTGCGACCGCTTTCGGTTGGAGGGCTTCACCGTCGGCCACACCGGCTGGCGCTGCCCGTTCTTCTCCGACGCGCCCTTTACCGCCCAGATCTTGCGCGCCAGCCGCGCCTTGGCGAACGCATAGACCTCGTTGGTGCGGTGGCCGCCGGAATCGATGCAGGCCGCCTCGACGACGAACTCGCGCCCATCCGCCCGGCGGAACGTCCGCAGCAGCTGCTCGTCAACGCGATCCCATAGCTCGAGGCTGGCGGTGTCGCCCTCGATCACGACATAGGCGATCGACCAGCTTTCCTCGTTCGCGCCCCATGCGACGAACTCGAGCTCTACGCGATCGTCCTGCGTATCGCCGCCGACTGTGATGAGGCCGGCACCGTCCGGCACATCGCCCGCCCACGTCTCCGCCCGCGCCGCCAGCTTCTCGGCGCTCAGATCCTTGCCTGTTGATCGCCGGTGCGGCCGCCCGCGCTGCGTGTTATCGAACACGACCCGCTGATCGGGGTCGTCCTTCATGTCGAGCCACTTGGTCGCCTGCTTCGGCGGCGCGTCCTTCGGCCAGGGCGAGAACAGCTTGCCGGCGGTGAAGCTGGCATGCTCGTTATCGACCGCCCACGTCCCGCAGTCGGGACATTTGGCGCGGTACACCGCATGCCGGGGTCCAGCCCACCAATCCCATACGAGAGCGACGGCATCGGCCGCCGGCGTCTCAGCCCGCCATGCCGTTTCATAGGCCGCGAGCGGATCGTGGTGCTGCCCGCAGCAGGTGAACGCCTTGGTCTGGTGCCAGCGGATCGTGGAGGTCGGGCCGGAGATCGCGGCGAGCCGCACGCCCTCGTCCCATCCGACGCCGCAGGCTTCGCAATAGATCTTCGCCGTGCGCGGATGGTGCGCGATGACGTTGCCCGCCTCGTCGAGCGTCTTGTCCCAGTCGACGTGACGAAAGAACTCGAGGAACTGGCGATGCCCGCAGTCCGGGCAGGCGACCGATGCCTGCCGCTGATCGCCTGCGAGCCAGCTGGCCTCGATCCGGCTTTCGCCCTCGATCGTCGGCGAGCAGACGCGCACCGACAGATATTCGGAGAAGGTCGCTTGCCGCTCGTCGCCAAGCCCGATCGCGTCGCCCTCGCGCGTGAGCACGTATTTATCGACCTCGTCGTACATCGTGATGCACACGGGCCGACGGGCGAGGTTATCTGGCGAGCCGGCGCCGGCGAGCGCGAGAAAACCGCCGGGGAAGCCCTTGTAGAGCATCGTCTCCTCGGCGTTCCGGGTCTTTCGCGATCCCATCAGGTCGCGCAGCACCGGCGTCGCCCGAATCATCGGGGCGATCCGCTCCTTGGAGAATTGCTCGGCCGCCGCCTCCTTCGGCTGGACCAGCAACATGGGCACCGGTTTGACGTGGGCGTGGTAGCCGACGATCGTTTCCAGCAGCGCCGTCTTCAGCAGCTGCGTGCAGACCATCGCCGTGAGAACGTGAACGCCCGGCTCGGTCACCGCGAGCATTGCGCCGCGCGCGACCTCGACCGTCGAGGTTCGCCACTTGCCCGACGTCGAGCCCGCCTCCTTTGCGAGGCGTCGGTATCGGTCGGCCCAGTCGGGCAGGCTCAGATAGGGCGGCGGGGTTAGGCCGCGCCGCCAAGCGCGCTCTAGCCGTTCATCCTTCGCCAGGGTCCGCGAACTCGGCTTCTGGCTCACCGAGGTCTTGGAGCTGCTGCTGGACATACTTGGTCAGCGCTCCCACCACCGGATCGGGCGGCACGCCCAGTTCGGCGGCGATCAGCGGCCCCACGCGCGCCGGCCAGTTCATCCACGCGTCGCGAAACTGGCGCGCCTGCTCGAACAGGATGGCCTCGGCGAGCTCGATGTCGACGAGGTCACCGGCGGCCTTGCGGGCAGCGAGCAGGTTCTTCGCGGCGAGGGCGTTGCCGTTCACCTGCTCGGCAGCGCCGGTCAGCACGAAGCGACCGGCCAGCACCTCCGCGATAAAGTCGATCGTGTCATCGATGACGACGTCGCCGTCCGCCACCTCGTCGGAGAAGCCCACGACCGGCATCTGGCCGGCAACCACCGTCTTGCGCGGCTTGGCCTTGCCTGCCGGCTCCGAGGTGGCAACGTCCGTGGCAACCTTCGCGGTGTTGCCACGCGCGTTGCCAGTCCGGTTCTGCTTCCGCCAACCAGATCCGGCGAGGCCCGGATCGAGCCGCCCATCGGCATTAACCGGCAGTTTTCCCTCGCGAATGGCCTTCTGAACCAGCGTGTGGCTGCATCCGTCGAGCTTCGCGAACTGCCGGACGGAGACGGGATCACTCACGAGTGGCAACCCCTTCAGAAAGTCATAGCTGGGAACGCATCGCGCTCCGTCACCCCGTATCCGATCCGTCCCGGGAAGGACCCGAAGGGGGGGGGTGGGGTCAGCGCCCTGCCCGCTCCGCGACCCACTGAACGGCGCGCTCGATCGGCAAGCGGACGAATGGCTCGTTCTTGGCCAGCAGGAGCATGACCAGGACGAGCACACACCGGACGAACAGGCGTAGGCCCTCGTCCATCAGCCGCGCCCCATGCGCGTCAACGTCCGGCCGAGATCGGTGTAGCCGTCGAGCAGCCGATGGCTGTCTTCCGACCGACGACGCTCGTCGCCGGCGATCGGCAGCAGGTCATACAGCCGCTCGATAAGGATATGCACGCGGTCGGCCTCGCTGAGGCAGCGCTCGGGAAGCGTATGGGCCATGCGGCCTCCAATGTCAGAAATGCTTACGACCTCCGCCGCGACGCATCGCGTGGAGATCAAGGCGGGCGCGCAAGGGCATCAAGGCCCCAGACCGTCTTTCCCGAAAGCCGCTTGGGTGGCGGCGGTGCCTGCTAGGGCTGGGTCGGCCTATAGCTGAGCCGGGGCCAGACGCCAAGCCTCGATCTTCCAGGCCAGCGCGCCGAACCGCACCTGCGCCACCGGCCCCTCACTCGCCTCCACCACGCCGGTCACGCCCACCAGCGCCGGCATGTCCGTCACCCGCACCTCGGTGCCCCGCGCTAGGTCACAGGGGCGCGCGCGCAGTTCGGCAATGCGGGCCTTGTCCAACGCCCACCGCGCCCGGCGCTGCGCGTTGCGGGACTTCATCGCGTCGATGCGGATCCGCTCGGCCTCGTCGCGGCTCTCGGCCTCGCGCATGGCCTGCATGGTGGCGGCGTGGCGGGCCTCCTCGTCGCGCAGGCCCTGCACCTGGCCGTCGCCGATCAGCGGCACCCGATCGCCGACGTGAAAAATCGAGAAGGTGGCGTGCGGGCTGCCCTCGCGCCGCGCCTCGGCGAATAGCGCGCCCATGTCCGCCTCGCCGCCGAACAGAAAGCTCGAGAGGATCGGCACGTCCACCTCGATCCGCTTTTCGCTGGGCTTGCCCGGCCGCAACACCTTGCGGATCGTCCGCGCCGGCGTCCACACGGTAAAGCCGGCGGCGCGCAGCGACGTCATCAGCGGCAGCGTCTGGCCGCCGCCCGTCCGCAGGATGATCCAGCGCATCACGCCGAGGCGATATCGACGGGGATCGCGCGCCATGCCGCGTCGGGCGTCGGCCGATGGTAGAAGCGGACGTACTCGCGCGATCCGATGATCCGGATGCTGTCGCGGATCGCTTCCATCGCCCGCTTCCAGCGATCGTCGTCGCTCTCGACGCGGAGCAGCATGAACAGCCCGCTGCGATTGATCTGGCCCTGCTTGTCGACTTGGAACGCCTGCGCCACCAGCGCCTGCAGCTCGGCCTTGCTGCCGCTCGCCCAGTCGGTGAGGCACTCATCGATGAGCGCCTTGGCCGATTGCAACTCGGGGCCGAATTCGGTCAGGTCGGAGACCGCCACCTGCACCCGCATGCACCCGTCGATCGACAGCAGCTGGACGTTGCCCTTCTTGCCCCCGATCGTCGCGCCATACTGCTGCGCGAGCAGAGCCTGAAAGCTGGCGACCTTGCCGAACGCGGCCGCCTTGAACGCGCCGATCGCCGCCGACATCGCGGTCGCCTCGGCCACGATGTCGCGGACGGTTTCGTCCATCAGCAGATCCGCCGCCTTCACGGCGGCGAGCGGTACCAGTCCGCCCTTCGCGTCGCGCAGATACGCCACGCCGTTGACCTCGATTGCGGCCGGGTGCGTCGGCCCAGTCATGCCGCCGCGCCGATGCTGGCCGGCGCGAGCGCGAACGTCGCCTTGATGCTGCTCACCACGCGCCGCGCCTGGTTGCCGAGGTCGAGCTCGTCGAACATCTCGGCCAGCTGCGCCTTCGGCACGATGACGAAATCGCTCTGCATCGCCTCGATCGCGGCGCGCGATTGAACGGTGTTGATCATGAGACCCCGACTAGTTGATGTCGGGCAGATGCTCGAATGGTGGCAGGATCGGCAGCTGTTCCTGCGAATAGGGCCGCAGATCGCCCAGCGGATCGGCCGCGATCCAGCCAAGTTCCCGCAGCCGCTGGTCTATCACGACACGGCACTGCTGCACGTCGCGCACCTTCAAATTACGCTGCGCCCCCGGCGTGCGACTGACCGTGCCGCGCTGGATCAGATCGTTGACCAGCTGCTGCGCGCGCCCCTTGCTCACGCCCAGCTTGCGGCCGATCTCTTCGTTCGTCGGGCTGGTGCCCGAACGCACGATGCATTCGATAATGTAGGCGAGCGCCTGATCCCGACGGGCCGGCGCCTCAGGAACAGCGGGCATACGAGAAATATAGCGCAGCTGCTATTGGTCGCCTAGCTGCGCATTCGTCACGTTCTGGCCCCTGTGCCGCGCTACGAACACATCAAACGCAGTCGAACGACGCAGATTTTCGGAGCGAGGAAGCGTTATGCCCCGTCCTCTTGCCCAATCATATCGAGTGTAAGCGCCTCGAGAGCAATTAAAGCGTCTGGTTCGAAAACGTGATTTCGTATTCCAAGCGGCATCGCGCCGTTGCAGGGCGGCACGGGAACGTCGGAGGCCGCAGAAATAATAAGGGTGCGAATGAGCTCTTGCGCTTCATGTATAGGCATCGGGTTTCCTATGGGTGCGAATTTACCCTCAACGTGACGAAACGAATTCGCGGTCCGTTTCATAATTTCTACCTGACCGCGAAAGTGGACGAACCTCTGAAAAAAAGCACTCTCACTCCCGTAATGACGGATCAGCGCTTCCATCGCTTTGTAAATCTCAAACCACTGGGGCAGCGGGGTCAGCTCTCTAAGCGCCAAAGCTACGGCATCCGCATGAGTGGCGGCGGCTAATAGAGCCCTAAAGTCTGCCGGCGTCGCGTGCTCCTCGACTGGCTTCCGCGCTATAATCGAGATTGGCGTTTCTCGCATCCTGTTAAGGAAATTGTCCTCAGCATCGAATTCGAACAACGTACCGATCGTGATATCCAGTGATGCATCAAGCGTAGACATGCACGCGACCATTAAAGCGAGATCTTGCGCCGCTACAGATTTGAGTGTGTCAAAATCTGGCGCCGTATCCCAACGGATCCAGCGTAGGACTGGAACCTGATTGAAGAAGGCCACGAAGGGGCTGTCCTTTGAGAGAATCGATCCGTTGATCTTGGTGATGAGATTATCGAGGTCATGGGCATCTCCTTCCAGCTGCACACCCCAACGGGACCCAAGCACATCAACCAAATTCATCTCCAATGTGAATGGAAGCGGTTCCTACTTAAAGCAGGCTTGTGACGCCGCAAATTGAACGTCTTACGACAGTCATAATGGCGGAGGATGTCTCCGCCACCGCTCTGCAAAACGGCGCGAAACCGCCTTTTTCTACTGATACCACGAACCCGATACCCTGCTGATACCCTGCCGTTTCCTACCGTAGCACGACTCAATATACATCGATTGCTTGTGGCGTTCAGCGGGGGTGTCTAGGTGTCTTCTTCCTTTTTGTCGCTGCGTCAGCCCGCCGCTTCAGGCGGTTCCCTGAGGGCATTATGGCTAGCGTTTGCGCTGGGCCTACTTGTATCCTCATCTGCCGGTTTCGTGTTTCGACAGCAGCAGCGTCAGCACGATGCCGCTGCCTTCGAAGTTCTTCGAGCATCTCTGCTTCGACATCAAGCTGCCGTGTCGAGACTGCGAGTTGCCGCTCTGCAAGCGCGACTTGCTTGTCGAGCTCTGGAGTGGGACCGATCTCCCCGTAGATCGCAACTATCAAGCCGAGAATAGCGATTATCGCCGAAATCGGATCGAGGTTTTTGAGTAGCGCCAGCCAAGTTGGTTCTAGCTCGGGAGCGACGGCACGAAGTTTTTCAGACGCTGCGTCTGGTGTGAGGGAGCCCGCCTTAACCGCGTCAAAGATCCAGCGAATTTCCTGAATGACGACCGGTCCGTCTGGACCTTGCAGCCGGTCCCAGACGGTAGCTCCGGTTCGATCGTAAGTCCCGTCGAGTATTGGTATTTTCGCATTGCACACAGGGCAAAATGTCGATGACCCTTGCATGAAAGTTATGCCGTCCGCGATCATACCAAGATCGAAGACGCCATGCGTCGGGCATCGAGCCAGAATACCCATTAGCGCCCTGCGCGCGCCTCGGCCAGCATCGCGCCCTCGATCTGCGCCCGCAGCGCGTCGATCTCGCCTTGGTCTCGCGTCTTGTAGCCCGACATTTCCGACGAGGAGGTCATCAGGAACAGCTCATGTTCGTAGATGTCCGGCCGTCGTGACAGCAGCCATGCGATCCCACCAAACACGGCAGCGGCGATCAGGCCACCCGCCGGGGATCCGTTCGTGCGCACGGCACCCAGCGCGACCAGTAGGCACAGCACGGCGATAAGCGCCGCCGCTAGAGCAAGCCCCTTGCCCCGTACCT
>CAJYJW010000125.1 GCA_913775025.1 uncultured Sphingomonas sp.
CGTCGCGCGTTTCCTCCCGGCCTGCGCCTCGCGCTTCGGGATCGAGATGTCCGTGCGGGATGGCCGCTCGGCGGTATCCGGGTTGCCGCCATGGCGCGCCGCGCGGCGGGCATCGCGGGCAGTGGCCGAAAGGCTCTTGGCCTTTGCAGGCGTGGAAGGGCGGCGCGTCGGCTTGGGACGGTCGGTATCGCGGGGAGGGCGGGCCATCGCTCACCGATAAGCGCTATCCCGCCTTGCCGCTACCCGCCGCGTGCACGGCGCTTGCCCCGCGTCATGGTCTTTGGCGTGGATCGAGGTCGAGGCCGTCGCGTCCGCCATGCATCGTGTCGCTTGGCGCATGGGGCGGCTCGATCTCGGCCGGCTCCATGACCTCAAGCGCGCCTTCCCACCGCGCCACGACCACGCTCGCCACCGCATTGCCGACGACGTTGGTGGCGGATCGGCCCATGTCGAGAAAATGATCGACGGCGAGGATCAGCAGCAGCCCCGCCTCGGGTATCTTGAAGAAGGAGAGGGTGGAGGCGATCACGACGAGGCTGGCACGCGGCACACCCGCGACACCCTTTGACGTGACCATCAACAGCAGCAGCATCGTCACCTGCTCGCCGATCGACAGCGGGATGCCGTACGCCTGCGCGATGAACATCGTGGCGAAGGTGCAATACATCATCGTGCCGTCGAGATTGAACGAATAGCCGAGCGGCAGCACGAAACTGGCGATCCGCCGGGGCACGCCGAAACGGTCCAGCGCCTCCAGCGTACGCGGGAAGGCCGCTTCAGACGAGGCGGTAGAAAAAGCGAGCAGCAGCGGCTCGCGAATATAGCGGGCAAGCAGTCTGGCCCGCCCGCCAACGATTGCGAACGCCGCCAGCATCATCAGCGACCACAGACACAGCAAGCCGATATAGAAGCCGCCCATGAAGTAGCCGAAGGTGACGAGGATGCCCGCCCCCTCCTTGGCGATCGCCGAGGTCACGGCGGCATAGACCGCAAGCGGGGCGAAGCGCATCACATAGTCGGTGATCTGAAGCATGACCGCCACCAGCGCCTCGACCCCGCGCACGATCGGCGCGGCCTTTTCGCCGATCGCGGTGATCGCGACACCGACGAAGATCGAGAAGACGACGATCTGCAGGATCTCGTTCGTCGCCATCGCCTCGAAGATCGATTTGGGGACGAGGTGCGTGACGAAGCCGTGCAAGGTGAAGGCAGCCTTTGCGACGCCGGCATCCGCGGTGATGGGCGGCAGCGGCAGCGAAAGCCCCGATCCGGGCTGAAACAGGTTTACCAGCAGCAGCCCCAGCGTGAGCGAGACCAGGCTGGCGCTGAGAAACCAGGCGATAGTCCGAAATCCGATCCGCCCCAGCGCCGATGTATCCCCCATGTGCGCGATGCCCACCACCAGCGTGGAGAACACCAGCGGCGCGATGATCATCTTGATAAGGCGTAGAAACAGATCGGTGACGATGGCGAAATAGCCCGTGACCGTCTCGACCGTCGCCGCATCCGGCAGGGTCCGGTTCAGGATCAGGCCGGTCGCGATGCCGGCGATCATCGCCACGAGAATCAAGAGCGTAAGGCGTTTGGCCAAGCGAATAGCCTTCCGGCATTGAAGGAAAGAGGCCTTGGTCTTCGCAAAGCCCGTCGCGGTCAAGCGGCGGGGGCCAGCTACAAGGAACTGGAACGGCTTTGGCGGCTTCTATCGCCAACGAACTCGTATCAAGGCGTTCCGCTCCATGCTGTTCGGCAAGAAGCCATTACGGTTGAAGCGGATCCTTGTAGTGGAGGACGAGCCCCTCGTCGCCTTCGACAATGAGCATCTGTTGCGCGATGCCGGTTATACGGTCGTGGCGACGGTCGATCGGGTTGCGGATGCGGTCAGGGTCATCGGGGCCGACCGCCTCGATCTGGTGCTCTCCGACATTCGGCTGTCCGGCAGTGGCACCGGCCTCGATGTCGCGCGCGCCGCTCGGGAAAGGGGGGTGCCTTTGCTGTTTGTGAGCGCGGCTTGCCCGCCGGACGCGCAGGCTCTGGCCGTGGGGTGCCTTTCCAAGCCCTATGCCCCGCGCGATCTGCTGACCGCGATCGAGGCGGTGGACGCCCGCCTTTCCGGCGGAACGGTACGACGTCATCCGGGTGGGCTGAGCCTGTTCGGCTGACGCCATTCGCGGGCGGGGCTTTTTTCCTTCCATGGCGGCGCTATGGTTGCCGGCATGAATAGCGCAACTGGGGGGCCGGCGCCCCGACCGGCGGGCCGTCTCGCCGAGGGTGTCCGCCCCTATCTGGAGCCCGCGCCGCTGGCCGCGTTGTTCCTTGGGATCTCCTCCGGCTTTCCGTTCGCGATGGTGGGTGCGACGCTCGCCAGCCGTTTGGCCGAAGACGGGATCGACAAGAAAAGTGTCACGGCGTTCGCACTCATCTTCCTCGTGTATAATGTGAAGTTCCTCTGGGCCTGGGCGGTGGAGGGCGTTCGCCTGCCGCTGCTGCATCGCTTGGGGCAGCGGGTATCGTGGATGATGCTCGCGGGGGTTCTCGTGATCGCCGCCGTCGTGAACCTGGGCCTCGTCGATCCCGCGGCGGATCTTGGGGCGACCGTCAGGGCGGCGCTGCTGCTGGGGCTGGCGGGGGCTACCTACGACATCATCATCGATGCCTATCGGATCGAGATATTGGAGCCTCGGCAATTGGGTGTCGGGGCAGGCATGTCGCAATATGGCTGGCGGATCGGCGCCAGCGCGGCCGGCGGCCTGGCGCTCATACTCGCGCAGCGATACGGCTGGAGCATCGCCTACGTTGCCTGCGCCGGCTTCGCGCTGCCGGCGATGGTGGCCGCCCTGCTGTTCGGCGAGCCCGCCCGCCATCGTGAGATCGCGAGACGGCGGGGCCTCGGCGAGGTGAGTCAGGCGATCGTCGGGCCGTTCGTCGAGTTCTTCCGGCGGCAGGGCGCGTGGCTGGTGCTGCTGTTCATCCTCGTCCACAAGATCGGCGATACGCTCGCCAACCTCACCTTCCGCTTGCTGTTTAACGACCTCGGCTACTCCAAGACCGAAATCGCGCTGTACGATGTTGGGGTCGGCTTCTGGGCGCTTTTGGCGGGGGTCTTCGTCGGCGGCGTGCTTTATGCGCGGATGGGGCTGAAACGCTCGGTGTTGCTTAGCTTGGTTTTGATGGGCGTATCGAACCTCGCCTTCGCCGGGCTTGCGGCGGCGGGCCATTCGAATGCTGCCATGGCAGGTGCGATCGGGTTCGAGAATTTCGCCAGCGGAATCGGCGGCGTCACCATCGTCGCTTATTTTTCCGCTCTGACCGACCTGCGCTTCACCGCCGCGCAATATGCCCTCATCTCGGCCGCCGCCAGCATTGCCGGCCGCCTGATGACGGGTACGACGGCCGGCGCGCTGATCGAGGCGATCGGCTATGTGCCTTTCTATCTTCTCACCACCCTGGCCGCGCTGCCGGGCATCATCCTGTTCTGGCTGATGATGCGCGCCGGTTTGATCGATCGATCCATCGGCGATGCCGGAACGGTCGGTGGGGAGGACGTATCGAAGGCGCGAACCTCCTGACCGGAGGGTATCGCCTCGTCGGTCAAAGCGGCCTGCCGCAATCCTGAAACGCCGAGGCGACGGCCTGGGCGCTGCCCAGCGCGCCGAGACAGTTTCGCACCTCCAGCAGCCGGGCAAGCCGATCATGGGCATCGCGTGGGCGATCGTTCGAAGCGGCGATGACGGCGAGGAGCGTGGCCTCCGCCTCGGTCAGTCTCGGGCAGCAGCACGGTGCTATCAACAGCTTTGCCTGCGATACGCGCGATAGCTCCGCCATCAGCGCCCGTAGCAAGACGAGGGGGCGGCGGAAGCTGCGGCCGAACGCGACAAAGAAGGCATGGGCCGCATGCGCATCGTTCAATCCGGATGAAGCGATCCGCCGGATCGCGAACAGCAGCAGACGGCGATTGCGGCAGGCGGGGGCAGCCTGCGGCAGGATTTCAGCGATGGTGGATTCGGGTCTTTGCATGGCGGCTCTCCGTCTGGAACGCCAAGACAGCATGTGCGCTATTGCAAGTCAATCGCAACAATCAGTCTGGGATCGTTCCGTTCGCGGCCAGCGCATCACCGGCGAGATAGAGGGAGCCTCCGATCAGGACGACCGCCGGCGATGTCGCGGTCGCGTTGATCGCTTGCAGCGCGGCAACCGAATTGGCGGCGGTGGCGGCGTGCAGCCCCTGTGTGCGCGCGATCACCGTAAGGGCCTCCGGCAGATGATGCGCATGGCCCGGAACGGGAACGGCATGCACCGTCGCCCCGCTTTCTCTGAACGGCGCTAGAAAACCGGATGCATCCTTATTCTCTAGCATTCCCAATATGATATGAAGCGACGTTCCCAGCGGCAGCCGACTGCGGAAATAGTCCGCGATCGCTCTGGCCGCGTTCGGATTATGCCCGCCGTCTATCCACAGTTCGCTATCGGCAGGCAGCAGCGCCGCCAAGGGGCCTCCGTCGAGGCGTTGCAGCCGCGCCGGCCAATGCGCCCACCCCATGGCCGCCCGCAACGCCGCGGGCGGAACGGCAAGTCGCTCCTGATGCCGCAGCATGGCCACGGCGAGAGCGGCGTTCATCGCCTGATGCGCCCCCGGAAGGCTGGGCAGAGGCAAGTCGATCTTACCCGCGCGATCCCGATAACGCAGGCGTTTTTGATAGACGGCGGCGTCCCATACGCCCCCTTTGGGCATCCAGGCAGCGTCGGCCGCCGCCGCCGCCTGCCCGACCGTATCGGCGACGGAGCGCGGATAATGCAGGCTGACGAGGGGCGCGTCGCGCTTGGCGATACCGGCCTTTTCGCCGGCGATCTTTTCCAGTGTGTCGCCAAGGAATGCCTGATGATCGAGGCCCAGTTGCACGATGCCGCAAATCAGCGGCCGTTCGATCACGTTGGTCGCATCCAGCCGCCCGCCAAGCCCGACCTCCACTATGCAGGCATCCGCTGGCGTGCGTGAAAAGCCGAGAAAGGCGGCGGCCGTCGTCACCTCGAAAAAGCTTGGCCCGATTCCGTCGGCGACGTCCAGCACCTCGGCCAGCAGGCTGGCAAGATGCGCATCTTCGATCAGGCGGCCGGCCAGCCGTATCCGTTCGTTGAAGCGAACGAGGTGCGGGCTGGTGAAGACGTGGGTGGAATAGCCCGCCGCCTCGATCGCGGCCCGCAGGAAGGCGCAGGTGGATCCCTTGCCGTTCGTTCCAGCGACGTGAAACACCGGCGGTAGCGCACGATCCGGGCGGCCGAGGCGATCGAGCAGCGCGCCGATCCGCTCCAGCCCCAGTTCGTCGCGCCCAGGCGATAGCCGGGCCAGCCGGTCGAGCTGTCCCTGCACCGCCGGATCGCTGGAACGGGCGTGGTCCGCCACGGGATCAGGCCGCCGCGCGTTCCGGGCAGAGATAATCGGTCAGCGAGGCGAGCGTTTCCCGCAGGCGATGGCGGTGGACGACCATGTCGAGCATGCCGTGCTCGAGGAGATATTCCGCCCGCTGGAACCCTTCCGGCAGCTTCTCGCGAATGGTCTGCTCGATCACGCGCTGGCCGGCAAACCCGATCAGCGCGCCCGGCTCGGCCAGTTGCACGTCGCCCAGCATGGCGTAGCTGGCGGTAACGCCGCCGGTGGTGGGATCGGTCATCACCACGATATAGGGCAGGCCCGCCTCCCGCAGCATCGTGATGGCGACGGTCGTCTTCGGCATCTGCATCAGCGAGAGGATGCCCTCCTGCAGTCGCGCGCCGCCGGCGGCGGTGAAGATGATGTACGGGCAGCGATCCGCGATCGCCGCCTCGACACCAGCGAGAAAGGCTGCGCCAACACCGAGACCCATGGATCCGCCCATGAAGGCGAAGTCCTGCACGCCCACGACCGCGCGCTTGCCCTCGATCATGCCGCGCGCGTTCGCCAGCGCATCCTGCGCCCCGGTTTCGGTGCGGGCCGCCTTGATCCTGTCCGCATACCGCTTCTGATCGCGGAACTTCAGCGGATCCTCGCGCACCTGCGGCGTGGGGAGGAGGGTGTAGATGCCCCCGTCGAACAGCGCGTCGAACCGTGCGTCGGGCCCGATGCGGCCATGATGATCGCACTTGGGGCAGACGGACTGATTTTCCTCATATTCCTTCACGAACAGCATCTGCCCGCAGCTCTTGCACTTATGCCAGAGGTTGTCGGGCGTCTCGCGCTTGGCGATGAAGGGGATGGTGTTGCGAACGCGGTCGAGCCAGCTCATGCCGCCTGCTCCCGCGTGCGCGCCGTCTGTACGGCGGCGCTGAGGCCTGACACGATCGATCGCACGGCGACTGCCGGATCCTGCCCGGCCTCATGCGCCTCGGCGATAGCCTCGACGATGGCGGAGCCGACGACGACGCCATCGGCCACCCGCGCGATCGCTGCGGCCTGATCCGGCGTCCGCACCCCGAAACCTACCGCGACCGGCAGATCAGTGCCCGCCTTCAACTTGGCGACCGCCTGCTCGATGCTTGTCTGCGCGGCCTGCTGCATGCCTGTGATGCCGGCGACGGACACATAATAAAGGAACCCTGAGCAGCCATCGAGGACTGCGGGCAATCGCGCCGCATCGGTGGTCGGCGTGGCGAGCCGCACGAGATCGACCTTCGCCGCCCGCAGCGCGGCGCCCAGCATGTCATCCTCTTCCGGCGGAATGTCGACGCAGATCACGCCGTCCACACCGACCTCGGCGCAGGTTTCGGCGAACCACTGCGCGCCACGGCGCACCATCGGATTGGCATAGCCCATCAGCACGAGCGGGACGGTCGGGTGCCGCGCGCGAAAACCCTTCGCGATGTCGAGGAGATGGCGCGTCGTCGTGCCCGCCTGCAACGATCGAATATCGGCCTGCTGGATCGCGGGGCCGTCCGCCATCGGATCGGTGAAGGGCATGCCGAGCTCGATCACGTCCGCCCCGCCCGCAACGAGCGCGTCGAGGATCGCGGGGGTCGCGGCGGGGGAGGGATCGCCTCCCGTCACGAAGGTGACGAGCGCTGCGCGCCCTTCCTTTGCGCAGGCCGCGAACGTATCGGCCAGCCGGCTCATATCGCAACCCCAAGCGCCGAGGCGACGGTGAAGATGTCCTTGTCGCCTCGCCCGCAAAGGTTGGCGATGATGATCTGATCCGCCTTCATTTCCCGTGCCTTGCGCGCGACGGCGGACAGGGCATGGGAAGGTTCGAGCGCCGGGATGATGCCCTCGGTGCGGCAAAGCAGCTGGAACGCATCGAGCGCCTCGCGATCGGTCACGCTCTCGTATGTCACGCGGCCGATGTCGTGCAACCAGCTATGCTCCGGCCCGATGCCTGGATAGTCCAGCCCGGCCGAGATGGAATGGCCCTCGGTGATCTGCCCGTCCTCGTCCTGCAGCAGGAAGGTGCGGTTGCCGTGCAGCACGCCGGGTTCCCCGCCGGTCAGGCTGGCGGCGTGCGCGCCCGTGTCGAGGCCGTGACCCGCCGCCTCGATTCCCAGCATCGCCACGTCGGGATCGTCGAGAAAGGGGTGGAACAGGCCGATGGCGTTGGACCCCCCGCCGATCGCGGCGACCAGCAGGTCGGGCAGGCGGCCTTCCATCTCCATGATCTGCGCCTTGGCCTCGTGGCCGATCACCGATTGAAAATCGCGCACCAGCTCCGGATAGGGGTGCGGGCCGGCGGCGGTGCCGATGATGTAGAAGGTGTCGTGAACGTTCGCGACCCAATCGCGCAGCGCCTCGTTCATCGCGTCCTTCAGCGTGCGTGATCCGCTTTCGACCGCACGGACCTCCGCGCCGAGCAGCTTCATGCGGAACACGTTGGGGCTCTGCCGCTCCACGTCGCGCGCACCCATATAGACGACGCAGGGCAGGCCGAACCGTGCCGCGACGGTAGCGGTGGCGACGCCGTGCTGGCCGGCGCCCGTCTCCGCGATGATCCGCGTCTTGCCCATCCGCACGGCGAGCAGGATCTGGCCGACGCAGTTGTTGATCTTGTGCGCGCCCGTATGGTTGAGCTCGTCGCGCTTGAGATAGATTTTCGCGCCATGGCCCGCCGGTGCGCTCTGGCGGATCGTCTCGGTCAGCCGCTCGGCATAATAGAGCGGGCTGGGGCGTCCGACATAATGCTTCATCAGCCAGTCAAGCTCGGCCTCGAAGGCGGGATCGGCCTTGGCGCGGCGATACTCCTTCTCCAGTTCCAGGATCAGCGGCATCAGCGTTTCGGCGACGTAGCGGCCGCCGAACTGGCCGAAATGCCCGCGTGCATCGGGCTGGGCGCGGAGAGTGTTTGCGATGGTCATAATGCGGCCAGCGATTGAAGGAATCGGGCGATCTTGTCCACATCCTTGACGCCGGGCGCGCTTTCCACGCCGGACGATGTGTCGAGCAGTCGAGCCCCGCTGATCGCGACCGCATCGCGCGCGTTCCGCTCGTCCAGCCCGCCGGACAGCGCCCAGGGCAGGGGGTGGTCGAAGCCTTCCAGTAATCGCCAGTCGAAACGGAGCCCCATGCCGCCGGGCAGGTCGGCGGCGGCGGGCGTCTTGGCGTCATAGAGGATGCGATCGGCGGCGCCGGCATAGCGCCTTGCGTAAGCGAGATCGGCGGAGACTTTCACCGGCACGGCCTTCCATACCTCCACCCCATGGCGGGCGCGAACGGCGGCGACCCGCTCAGGCGATTCGCCGCCATGCAGTTGCACCGCATCCAGCCGCGCGGCGGCGATCGCGTGTGACAGCAGCGCATCGTCGGGATCGACGAAGACACCCACGCGCGCGACATCGCCCGGAACGCCGGCGGCGAGGGCAGCCGCCTGATCCGGCGACACGTTGCGTGGGCTTTTGGGGAAGAACACGAAGCCGACATGGCTCGCCCCATGGCGGACGGCGGCGGCGATCGTCTCCGCGGTCGAAAGGCCGCAGATCTTGGCGCGAACGGGCATGAGCGGACTTTCTCGGCGAAGCGGCGAGGTTGCTAGAGCGTCGCCTCGATCGCGCGGGCGGCGGCGTCGGGATCGGCGGCGGCGGTGATCGGGCGACCGATGACGAGGATCGACGCGCCAGCGTCCAGCGCGGCACGCGGGGTCATCACCCGCTTCTGATCGCCCACGTCACCACCCGCAGGGCGCACGCCGGGCACCACGAAATAGCCGCCAGGCCATGCCTTGCGGGCGGCCGCCACCTCGTTACCGGAACAGACGATGCCGTCGATGCCGGCCTCCCGCGCCAGCGCCGTCAATCGCACTACCTGGGCATGCGGATCGTCGGGCAGGCCGACCGAGGTGAGATCGCTGCCGTCGAGGCTGGTGAGCACGGTGACGGCGACGACCTTCGTACCGATCGGGGCGGCGGCCTTCGCATCCTCCATCATCGCGCGCCCGCCGCTGGCATGGATCGTGAGGATGGCGGGCTTGAGGGGGCCGAGCGACTGCACTGCCTTGGCGACGGTATTCGGAATGTCGTGCAGCTTGAGGTCGAGAAAGATCGGGAGGCCGATCGCGGCCATCTCCCGCACGCCGGCGTGGCCGTTGGCGCAAAAGAATTCCAGCCCCAGCTTCAACCCGCCGACATGGTTTCGCACGCGCTGGGCGATCGCCTTCGCACGCGCCAGATCGGGCGTGTCGATGGCGACGAAGATCGGGCGGCTCATGCCGGCACCGCCGGCCCGGCGGGGGGTAAGGTGCCGCCCGGCGGTACGCCTGCCACGGAGGTGGCGGGCTCGATCGCGAGGGGGGGCGGCACGATATTCTGGAGCGCCACCGCACGCTCCGCCGTCTCGAGGCGCCGGCGCAGGCGCCAGCGGCTCGCGCGGTGCAGCATGA
>CAJYJW010000126.1 GCA_913775025.1 uncultured Sphingomonas sp.
ATCGCCGTGGGCGAGGGGCGCGGACAAACCTGACGTCATCTTCACTCCGCCATAAGAAAAAGGCCCCGCATCGCGATGCGGGGCCTTTTTCTTATGGGAGCTATCGCAGGACGGCCGCCCGACGCGCGGGCGACCGTTCCCCCCGGATCAGAATTTGAAGCGCACGCCTGCCGTATAGGCCCGGCCGATGAAATCGTAGACCGCGATGTTGGTCGGGATGTTCACGCCCGGGATGGTGCCGGGAATGAGCGGCGGCTGCTTGTCGAACAAATTGTTGACGGTCGTAAAGAACTCCATGTTCCCACGTCCCTTGGGGATGGTGAAGCGAAAAGAGAGATCGGTGTAGAACACCGCCTTCACCTTGTCGTCGACGAAGCGCACTGGCGCGACCGCGCCCGGAATATCGAGCCGCATCTTGTGGATATACTGCTCGCTCACCGTCACGCCGAACGGCCCGTTGGTGTAATCGACGGTCAGATTGCCGCGCCAGCGGGGATAGGCCGCCGGGTTGCTGATGACGACGCTGACGCCGGTATAATCGGCGACCGGTGCGAATGTGCTCTGCTGGGCGATGAACTTGTCGAGATAATTGGCGTAGAGACGAACGCCGAGCGCGCCGTTGCCAAGTTCCGTGCGATAGCTGGCGTCGATATCGATACCGGCCGTCGTCAGGAAGGCGATGTTGGCCGGCTGGATCCGCACGAGGTTGGGAAAGCTGGTCGGCGTGGTGCGATCGATGAAGCTGCATTCCGGCACGCCCGAACCGCCGGCATTGAGGCAGTTGGTGACGATCTGCTGCGCGGTCAGCTGCTCGATCAGGCCGTTCACCTTGATGTGATAGTAATCGACCGCCAGCGAGAAGCCCGGCAGGAACGCCGGATTGACGACTGCCCCGAACGTGTAGGTCTTGGCGGTTTCCGGCTTCAGGCTGGAGTTGCCGGAGGTGAGGCTGTTGACGTTGATGTTCTGGCCGCTGCCGTAGGTGCCGGTCGCGTTCCGCACGTCATTCACGATACCGATGCCGCTCTGCCCGCCGGCGAACAGCTCGAACAGGTTGGGCGCACGGATGTCGCGGGAATAGGTACCGCGCAGCAGGAGGCCGTCGATCGGCTTCCAGGTGCCGCCCGCCTTCCAGGTGGTGACGGTGCCGGAGGTCGAATAATCGGTGACACGGATCGCGCCGTTGACGCTCAGTTCGCGGAAGAAGGGCGTGTCCTTCAGCAGCGGCACGGCGATCTCGCCGAAGGCCTCCTTGACGTTCAGGCTGCCGTTCGCCTCGCCGACGTTGGTCAGCCAGTAGTAGAGCGCGCCGCTTGGCACGTTGCGCAGGCCCGCGAAGTAATTGGCGCGCAACGCCGCCGTCTGCGCCGGGGTGGAGCCGGCCAGGGTCGCCGGGTTGGCGTTGCTGTCGAGGTTCAGCGACTGGTGGCGATATTCGACGCCGAAGGCGACATCCACCGGCCCGGCGGGCAGATCGAACAGGCTGCCGTTGATCGCGGCCACGACGGAATCCTGCTTCACCCGTGCCCGATAGCGCGAGGTGCCGGTCACGTAATTATACGCCTCGGCAGAGTTACCGAACGCGGTCTGCCCGTTCAACACGTTGAAAGGCACGCAACCGGCATATTGCGAGGCGACCGCCGGATCGAGCAGGACACGACAGGTGGGCTGGCCGTTTGCCGGATTATTGACGACATCGACCGCGGCATACAGCCGCTTATTGTCGTACAGACCCGAATTGGCGAGCTTCTGTAACGAATCGCCATGCGAATAGCTGACATTCCAGCTGAAGCCGGCAAGCTTGCCGTTCACACCCGCCGTGGCGAGCCAATAGTCGGTCCGCTCCTTGGCGACGGGAAGCTGGCCCGAACTTGCCTGGCCGACGGTGATGAAGTCGTTCGCCGTCGGCAGCGTGGCGCGGATCGCGGCGGGCAGGAACGGATTGTCCCGATAGATGGTGATCGCCTGCGACGGCGGCACCAGTGCGTTCTGCTGGGTGATGTATTGCAGATCGCTGCGCGAGAAGAGGCCCTGCGCATAGACGGTGACGTCCGGCGTTACATCAAAGCTGGCGCGGGCGAACGATTGATAGGTCTTGAACGGTGCGATGGCATTGGTGTCCGCCGGAATGCCATAGCCGTCGCCGCCCTGCTGGAAGCCGGCAGTGCCGACCGCCGTGCCGGTGTTGAACGGACGGGTGGTGCCGCCGGGGTTGATCGCGCGGCCGATGAACGGGTTGCCCGCGACGCTGGAGCCGGTGATGCGGCCATCCGGCGACACGGCCGAGATCAACACGTTGTTGGCAATCGTATAGGGATTGGAGGAGAAACCCGGATTGCAGACCGTGCTCGGCTGGCCGGCGGGCGGCGTGCAGCCGACGACGCTACCGACATAGGTCGCGCCCGATCGGCCGCTTTTACGGTCGCTGCGCAGCAGCCCCTCTGTATTGTTATATTCGCCGCTCAGCAGGAAATGGCCGCGATCGTCGGCGAAGCTGGTGCCGTAGGCGAGGCCGAGGCGCTGATTGGCCGCATCGCCACGCTCGGAGATGCCGGCCTGCGCCACGCCTTTCAGCCCGGTGAACTTCTTGTCGAGCACGAAATTGACGACACCGGCGACCGCATCGGAGCCCCAGGCGGCGGATGCGCCGCCCGTCACCACGTCCACGCGCTGCATCAACAGCTGCGGCAGCACGTTGGTATCGATCGTGCCGGTAAAGGCGGTCGGCGAAACGCGCAGCCCGTCGAACAGGATGAGCGTACGGAGCGGACCTTTCGGATTGTTGCTCGGCACGCCCAGCGCGCGCAGGTTGAGCACGTTGCCGTGGATCGGATTGTTCGAGAAGTTGTTGGCCGATTTGGACGGGCTCAGCGAGTTGGCGAACTGCGGCAGCTTATTAAGCGCGTCCGGAATGTTCGACGGCGTCGATTTGAGCAGATCTTCCGTCGTCGCGACAGTAACCGGGGTCGGCGCGGTATAACCGTCGCGCACGATGCGCGATCCCGTCACCACGATATCGCCACCGGCGGCGCGCGGGGTGGCGGCGCCATCGGCTGTGCTCGTCTCGGAGGGCGCGGCCGGCAGGCGCTCGTCCGCTACCGAGGTATCCGGGATGGATGAGGCGGCGGGATCGGCGACGGGCGGCGGCGGGGAAGCCGGGGCGGCCTGCGCATTTGCGATAGCGGGCGCCATCAGCCCGACGACCCCGACGGTGCCGAGCAAAACCCTTTGCAGACGATCCATGATACCCCTCCCTGGCTGGCGATCCAGCTCATTTCTGACCTATATTGCAGATTTATCGGCTTCCCGCTTCTCCTGTCAATTGGGGGAGCACCACAAAATTGCGCATCAATGCAAAATTGTTTAGGGCTGCTCGCCAATCAGCTGTCGCATCTGGTCCCGCCCGGCGACGAACAGCAGGGCCGCCGGTATCAGCATGCCCGCAACCACCGCGATCAGCGACAGGCCGACGGCCTGCGGCGATCCAAAGACATGATCGGTCAGAAAGCCGACAAGCGCGGGACCAACGGACATGCCGATCAGCCCCGTCGTGAGCACGTAGATGGCGGAGACTCGCCCGCGCAGCGCCTGTGGCGTCACGACCTGCGTGGCGGCCGGGCCCATTGAGGCGGTCGCCAGGATGAACGTCATGTAAATGCCGAACATCACCACCGTTACCCACGGGTTATCCGCCAGCAACGCCACGACCGCGCAAGGCGCCGCGATCAGTATCGCGATGATGCACCAAAACAGCGGGGCATCACGCCGCCCGGCGCGGTAGAAGCGGCTGACGATCCAGCCGTGGAGTGGCAGGCTGAGCGCGGCGAGCATCTGGACGATGCCCAGCACCACGCCGATCCGCCCGTAGGTCCAGCCATGCACGCGGACGAAATAGGCGGGCAGCCAGAGTTGCAGCGAGATGGTGCTGGTATAGGCCATGCCGAAGCCGAGGAAGATCGCCCAGAACAGCCGTTTACGCGTGCCGAGGAAACGCAATGCCTCGCCGTATCCGGTCGACCCGCCCGGCGGCGCGGCGCGACGCTTGGGCTCCGTCACCAGCAAGACGAGGAAGGCCATGGCGATGCCGGGCAGCCCCGTCAGCACGAACACCTGTTGCCATGGCCGGAACGCGCCCATCAAAGGCCAGTCAGCGACCCCGCCCGCCAGCACGAACTCGATGAAGGGGCCGCCCAGCAGGAAGACGATGCCGGCCCCCATGACCCCGCCCATCACGAACACGGACATGGCGAGCGAGAGGCGGGACGGGGGGAAGCTGTCGCCGATAATCGAATAGGCACCCGTCGAGAAGCCGGATTCACCGCCACCCACCAGCGCGCGGGCGATCGCGAGCGCAGCGAAGCTGCCGGCGAAGCCGCATCCGGCGGCCCCGACGCTCCAGACGACGACGGATAGGAACAGCACCCAGCGCCGGCTGTAGCGATCGAGTGCGAGGCCGACCGGCACCGCGAACAGGCAATAGAGGACGGCGAAGGCCGGGCCCTGCAACATGCTGATCTGAAAGTCGGAAAGGCCGACGTCCTGCTTGATCGGATCGACGACGAGCGCGATCAGATAGCGATCCGCGAGCGACCGGATATAGAGGATGAACAGGATCGCGACACTAAGCCACGCCAGCACGGGGCGGGGGTACAGCCTATCCCCATCGGCGGGGCCGCTCATCGCCGGATCACGCGCGCCGGGAGCGGAGCAGGGTGCGTTCTCATCAGGCTTCCTCTCATCCACCGGCTTTTCCGGCCCGGTCCGTTCATGCCATGGGGCGGGAAGGATGCCTATCCAGTTTCTGCACGATGGGGCAGATTCATCTATATATCGCTACCTCGGGCCGTCAGGCACGAGAATGTTTGACAAGTATCAAAATCTGCACAACAGTATAGAAATATAAGGTGAGGATCGCACATGGCTTGGAGAAAGGCGGCATCAGTCGCGGCGTTGCTGGCGACCGTCGCGGGTTTCACTGGCGCCGCCGTTTCGCAACGCCCGCCCGGCGCGACGGATGCGAACTGGGCGTTCTACGGTGGCGACGGGACCGAGGATCACTATAGCCCGCTCGCGCAGATCAGTGATGCGACGGTCGGCCGGCTTGGCCTCGCCTGGTCCGCCGATATCGATACTTTCGACAGCTTTACCGCGCCGCTCGCGGTGGA
>CAJYJW010000127.1 GCA_913775025.1 uncultured Sphingomonas sp.
GCGATCGCCGCCCGGCCCGATCATGTCGAGGCGTGGAACAACCTCGGCGTGGCGCTCGCCCGTACCGGGCGACGGCAAGAGGCGGTCACCGCCTACCGCCGCACGCTCGCGCTGCGGCCGGCCTATACCGAGGCGGCGCTCAACCTCGCCGATGCCTTGGGGGGCGCCGCCGAGGCGGAGAGCATTGCCGCCGGAATAATGCGCGCCCACCCCGGCCATCCCCGCGCCACCAATCTGCTGGCAACACGGGCCGAACAGCGGGGAGAAATTGACACCGCCATCGCCCTCTACGAGGCCGCCCTCGCCCGCGAGGCCAATGCCGCGATCGGCATCAATCTGGCGATGGCCTACCTCAAGACGGGCCAAAGCGGGCCGGCCCGCGCGCTGAGCGACCGCCTGCTGCAAACGACGCCCGCGATCACCACGCCGCTGGCGCTCCAGACGATCGCGCTCGACCGGATGGGCGCGCATGACATGCTTGAGCGACTGATCGATATCGACCGGTTCGTGACTGTGATCGATGGCCCGATCGGGACGGGCTTTCACGCCGCTTTGGAAGCGGAATTGCGAGCCCATCCCTCGCTCACCTTCGAACCGGAAGGCCTCGTCACGCGATCCGGGCGCCAGAGCGACGATCTGGCCGAAGCGGACACACCTGCCATCGCCAGCCTTGCCCGAAAGGCGAAAGCCGCACTCGCCGCGCGGCACGATGCCCTCGGTAGAGACGATCACCCGTGGCTGCGTGCCCGCCCGACGCGATGGGCGCTGACGATGTGGGGAACGATCCTGTCGCCCGGCGGCGGCGTCGATCCGCATATCCACGCCCCCAACTGGCTTTCCGGAGTATATTACCCGGACCTTCCCGATGCCGTCGCCCAATCGGCGGAGGGCGGTTTCGCGATCGGCCTCTATCCCCAATCGCTTGGCGGCGGCGGCATGGCGCGGACGTTCGCGCCACGCCCCGGCCGGATGATCCTGTTTCCCTCGTGGCTGTGGCATGCAACCCTGCCCTTCTCGGGCAAGGCGGATCGCATCAGCTTCGCTTTCGACCTGGTGCCCGAGGGCACCGGCCGCCCCCACCGCCTGCGCAAGTGACCGGGCCGGGCGAACCGGCCCGGTCATCGCGCGCCATCGCACCGGGGAGAGCGAGCGGATGGCGAAGGGTAAACCACAGGGCATCGGCGGATCAGAACTTCGCGCCCAGTTCAACGCCGAAGGACCGCGGCGGCGCATAGTTGGTGAAGTTGAACAGGCCCGCGACTGAGTTGGCGGACACACGATACGTTTTGTCGAGCAGGTTACGCCCGAATAGCGATATGCGATATTTATCGTCGAGATCGCTCAGGTGGATGCTCGCGCCGATCAGCGTCCGCGCCTGGCCTTGCGTGAAGGGGGCGTTCAACGTCACCGATTCATATTGGGACTGATAGTTGACATCGGTGTTGAGCGCGATTTTGCCCCAGCTGAACGGCGGGAATTCATAGTTGGCCGATGCGCTGACGGTCCACTCGGGCACGTTGCGCAGTTTCAGGAAGGAAGCGTCCTCATTGGTGCCGTTGCCGTCGATGTCGGTGAAGAAAGAGATATATTTCGCCTTCTGCCACCCAAGCGAGGCGGAAAGCGTCATCCCGTCGACCGGCACCGCGCTGCCTTCAAGTTCGAGGCCGTACACCTCGGCCTTGCCGGCATTGGTCGTTCGCGTCTCCTGCCCCGGCAGGCCGGTGATCGGATCGATGAACGGCACCACCGCATCGCGCTGCAGATCGTCATATTTCACGTAGAAAGCCGCGGCGTTGAAGCGCAGGCGGCGATCGGCGGTCTCCGTCTTGAAGCCCAGTTCATAGCTGTCCGCCGTCTCTTCCCGGAACGGCAGCGCCGATGTGGCGGACATGGCCTGTTCGTTATAGCCGCCCGACTTATAGCCCTGGCTGTAGGTGAAATAATTGTTGATGCCGTTCGCGATCTCCCACCGATAACCCGCGCGGATCGTCGGCTTGGAGAATTTGGCGCTATCCGAATATTCCGGCCAGAAGCCGGTGCGGATCACCGAGCGGCGGACCTGCGGCCGCACCGAAAAGCTCTTGTCTTCCTTCGTATAGCGCGCGCCGAGGAAGACCGAGAAGGGATCGGCGATCTTATATTCAGCTTCGCCGAAGGCGGCATAGCTATCCACCTTATAGTTGGCGGTGGACTGGTTCGGATCGATAAGCGCGGTCGGGTCGCCGAGGAAGCGCAGGAAGCCGAGCAGCGATGTCGCGGCCGCATCGAGCTTCTGACCCCAATACATCGCGCCCGCGGTGAACTTGAAACTGTCCGAGAAACTTGAGGAGAAACGCGTTTCGAAGCTGTACTGCTTGCGCACGTCATTCCGGGTGGAGACGAAAAGATAGGCGTTCTCGCCGGTATAGTCGGATGGCAGTATTGATTTTACCCGGCGGAAGCCACCTACCATCGTCAACGCGCCGATGCCGTCCCAGGTCTTCTCACCGCGCGCATAGACGCCGTCAACGTCGATGCGGTGGCCCAGCAGCGTGCCCGGGCAGGTCGGCCGCGTAGCGTTGCCCTGATCGTTTATGTCGCCACGGCAGAGTGTGGTGCCGGTGCGGAACGGGCTTTGCCCGGTGGTCTGAATACCGGGAAAGCCGACCGTATCGAACAGGAAGCCGCGCGGGCTTTCGTTGACGCTGGGCGGCGAGTCGCCGCGATCGCGCAGCATTTCGTACGTGAGCATCAGGTTGGTATCGCTGTCCGGCTCCCACAGCATCTTGGCCCGGCCGCTGAAATAACGGGTGCCGCCAAGGCCGCGCCCATCCGCCGGAATACCGGAAATGCCGTCGACCGGATTGTTCTTGGTCAGCTTATAATAGCCGTCGCTTTCCTGAAACGAGCCGGCGACACGAAAGAATAGCTTGTTGGTGAGCGGGACGTTGATCGCCGCCTTCACGTCCTTGGTATGAAAGCTCGAATAGCCGAGGCGAACCTCGCCCTCGAACTTGTTGGTCGGGCGCTTGGTGATGACGTTGACGACGCCGCCGACCGTATTCTTGCCGAACAACGTACCCTGCGGGCCGCGCAGGACCTCGATGCGATCCGTATCGAACAGATCGAAGAGCTGCGTCTGTACGTGGGCGAGGACGAAATCATCGACGATCACGCCGATCGCAGGCTCGAACGTCAGGATGATGTCGCCGGTGGACTGGCCGCGGATACCGATCGAGGCGGCATTGAAGCCCGGCACGTTGGTGATGACGACGTTGGGCACGTCCCCCGCCAGCGCGCGGATATCGGTCGCGAATTTCCGATCGATCGCCTGTGCGCTGAACGCGGTGACGGCGACCGGAACCTCCTGCAGCGATTCCGCCCGACGGCGCGCGGTGACGACGATATCCTCGAGGCCTGTCGCGCGCTCGTTACCGGTCGTCTCGCCGACGTTCGGCACCGGGGCCGACGTCGCCTCGCTGATCGGCGCCTGGGGCGCGGTGGTGACGGGGCTGCCCTCCGGTTGCGTCTGCGCCTGTGCCGTCGTCGCCAGCGCGCCGACGCTTACGGTGGTCAGTAGCTTACGAGCCCCGGAACCGAAGACGCGCGCCGACGCGCGGAAAAAATCCGCCATTTCATCCTCCCCTGTCGCCGGTGGCCTTTCCGGCCCCGATCCTTGCGCGGACCCCGCCGCCCCACTGAAATTACATACCCAGCCAGGATTGGGAATATAAAAAAACAAACTTGTACGTTTTTTATCGTGCTTTCTTCCGTCTTTGTAGCACTATGGCGATAGTAAAAAGCGGCATCCTCGACCTGTCGAGACGGGAGAAGCGGGTGAAATCGTTATCTGAGAAGTCGATAGTGGTGACGGGCGGGGGATCCGGCATCGGTGCCGCCACCGCGCGTCTGGCGGCCGAACGCGGCGGACGCGTACTGATCGTCGATCGCGATGAGGCAGCCGCCGCTGCCATATCCGAAAGTATATCCCGATCGGGGAATGTCCGTTACTTCATTGGCGATATCAGCGATCCCGCCACATGCGAACTGGCCGTCGCGGAAGCGATCGATCAATGGGGCAGGCTCGACATATTGGTCAACAATGCCGGCGGCGGCCGGCTCCTGCCGACCGAGGACCTTACCGACGAGGATTGGAGAGGCATGCAGGCGGGAAATCTCGATACCGCCTTCTTCATGTCGCGCGCGGCGTTGCGCCCGATGCTGGCGCAGGCCGCCGGCGTGATCGTTAACGTCGCCTCCGTGCACGGGCAGGTCGGGCTCGCGCAGCATGTCGCCTATGGCGCGGCGAAGGGCGGCGTCATCAACATGACGCGCGCGATGGCACTGGAGTTCGCCGGGCGGGGGATACGGATCAATGCGGTAAGCCCCGGCGTAATCCGCACGCCTGCCTTCGACGTGGCCGTGGGCGAGGCGGGGGCGCAGGCCTTCATCGATCTCCACCCGATCGGCAGGCTCGGCACGCCGCTGGACGTGGCGAAGGCGATCTGCTTCCTCGCGAGCGAGGAGGCCGCGTTCATCACCGGCACGAACCTGCTCGTCGATGGCGGCTTCACCGCGCAATGACGGAGGGAAAATCCATGGCGGCCGGCCTGAAGGTGGAGCGTCTCGACGCGACGATGGTGTTGACGATCATGCGGGATGCGCGTCGCAACGCGCTCGACAGCGCGACATCGGCGGCTCTCGATACCGCAATCAGCGCGGGGGAGGAAGATCCCAGGATCGCGGTTATCGTGCTGACCGGCGAGGGTGATCGCGCCTTCTGCTCGGGTATGGACATGAAGGAAGCGGCAGACATCGGCGCGGGCAGCGGGCTGATCCCCGGGCGCGGTTTCGGCGGCATCACCGAACGGCGGCGGCGCAAGCCGCTGATCGCCGCGATCAACGGCGCGGCGGTGGCGGGCGGATTCGAAATCGCGCTTGCCTGCGATATCGTGATCGCCGCCGATCACGCCGTCTTCGCGCTGGCGGAGGTGAAGCGTGGCCTGTTCGCATTCGCCGGCGGCATCCAGCGCCTCGCGCGCAGCGTGCCGCGCCAGACGGCGCTCTCGCTGATCCTGACCGGGGAGCCGCTGAGCGCCGCGCGGCTGCACGCGCTGGGATTGGTAAGCGAGGTTGTGCCAAGTGGTGAGGAGATCGCCCGCGCCATCGCCATCGCCGAGACGATAGCGACTTTCCCCCGTGAGGCCGTCCTCAACGCCAAGCTGCTGCACGATCTCGCCGCCGATGCCGCGATTGACGACAGCCTCCGCTTCGGCCGCGCCTGGGGCGAGGCGACGCTGGGCGATGCCGCGTCCCGCGCGGCGATCGGCGATTATGCGGAGGGCCGAACCCGCTAGGGGCCGACACGGCGATGGCGCGGCTCAGACGGTCGCGTCGCTCCCCAATATCACCGTCGCCTGGCTTGAAAGCGTGCCGCCGTTGCCGTGCGCCAGTGCGACATCGGCCTTCGGCAACTGATTGGCCGCCTCGCCGCGCACCTGCCGTGCGGCCTCCGCGATGGCGAGGAGGCCGTACATGCCGGGATGCGCGCACGAAAGCCCGCCGCCATCGGTATTGACCGGCCGCGCGCCCCCCGGACCGATCCGTCCGCCCGAGACGAAAGCGCCGCCCTCGCCCTTTTCACAGAAGCCGAGATCTTCCAGAAACAGAATCGTGTTGATCGTGAAGGCGTCGTAAAGCTGCACCACGTCGATGTCCGCCGGGCCGACGCCCGCCATCGCATAGGCCCGCGGGCCGCTTTCCGCCGCCGCCGTAGTCGTCAGATCGCGCGATTGCGCCACCGTGCTGTACCAGGTCGCCGCCGCGGCGCCGAGTACCGCGACCGGTGGCTTCGCCAGATCACGCGCGCGGTCCGCCCGCGTCATCACGATCGCCGCCGCGCCATCGGTGACGAGACAGCAGTCGCGCACGCCGAGAGGGGAACTTATCATCCGTGCGTTCAGGCAATCCTCGATGGTCAGCGGTCCCTTGGCGAAAGCTTGCGGATTGGTGTTCGCCCAACCCCGCGCCGCCACCGCCACCTCCGCCAGATGCTCACGCGTGGTGCCATATTCATGGAAATGGCGTGCCGCCGCCAGCGCATAGGGGGATAAGGGGATCAACGGCCGATAGGGGCTTTCCCAAGGATTCGGGCGAAAGGCGCTGACGAGCTTGCCGGTGCCCGATCGCTGGTTCGATCCGTAGGCGATTAGCGCGCAATCAATATAGCCCGCGTCCAGCATCATCGCCGCAACCGCGACATGGCTCATGAAGGCGGAGCCGCCGGTGCGGTTGCAATCGGTATAGCGCGGGCTGATCCCGTAATATTGCGCCAGCGTCAGCCCGGCGAAAAAGTCATCGGGCAAACAGATGAACAGCGCATCGACATCGCGCAGCGCGAGCCCCGCGTCGGCGATCGCGAGAAGCCCCGCCTTTGCCGCCATCTCAATCGGGGAAAGGCCGTTCGCCCCGTCGAAGCCATATGTCGCGAGCCCGGCGATCGCCGTCTTTCCGCGTGGAAAATGACCACCCATGCCGCCTCCTCAGGCCGGATCGAAGAGGGGGACAAAATCCTCCCCCTCCCGCGCTATCCGCAACCGCACGCGCTGCCCGATGCGGATCGCATCGGGTGCTATTGCCTCGATCCGGCTCATCAGCCGTACGCCTTCGTCGAGATCGACCAGCGTGACGTTATACGGCTCTGCCGGGGGGCGCTGGCCGACGACCGTCACCGAATAGACCGTACCGAGGCCGCTCGCCTCGATCCAGGTCCACCCCGTATCGCCGGTCAGCGGCTCCATCAGGCGTGGTGGAAAGAAGCATTCGCCGCTCGCCTCCGCGCGCTGGATCAACAATTTTCCGTCGGCAAGGGCTGCGCGGCAGATGGTGTCCGGGGAGTCGCTCATGCCGCGCCACGCTGCCGCGCCGCGCCGGATGCGAGAAGGGCGTCGATCGCCTCGGCGGCAATCCCGGCTTCCTCAAGCACCGCACGCGTATCCGCGCCGAGCGCGGGGCCGGGATCGCCGATCGCGCCCGGCGTACGGCCGAAGGCGGTGGGGATGCCAGGGAAGCGCATGCGCCCCTCCGCCCCGTCACGCTCCTCCCAGAAACCGGTTTCGACAAGATGCGGATCGTGGAGCAAATCCTCCATGCTTGCGATCGCGGCGGCGGGAATATGCGCCGCCTCGAATAGCGCGAGCCATTCCGTCGTCGTACGCGCCGCCAGTTCGCGGGCGACATGACCCAGCACCGTCGCGATATTGTGCGTCCGGCTGGTCATCGTGGCGAACATCGCATCCTTTGACCAGTCGGGATCGCCGATCGCCGCGAAGAAGGCGCGCCACTGCTTGTCGTTGTAGATCATCACGCCGATGTGCCCGTCCTTCGTGGCATAGGGCCGGCGGGTGGGCGCGGTGACGCGCGGATATTCGGGTGGCCCAAGCGGCGGCTCGAACAGGGAGCCGCAGAGATGCTCGATCATCGCGAAGGAGACGAGCGTCTCGTACATCGGCACTTCGATTTCCTGCCCGATGCCGGTTTTCTCGCGCGCATAAAGCGCCGCCATCACCGCATAGGCGCCGGTCAGCCCCGCCACCTTGTCCGCGACAACGGTCGCGACATAGGTCGGCTCGCCCCCGGTCAACCGCGCCTGAAGATCGACGAGGCCGGATGCCGCCTGCACGATATCGTCATACGCCGGATTGTCGCGATAGGGGCCGGAGCGCGCGAAGCCATAAAGATTGGCGTAAATGATCCGCGGATTGGCCGCCTCCACCGCCGCATAATCGAGCCCGAGCCGCTCGATCGCCTTCGCCCGCATCGAGTGGATGAAGACATCCGCATCCTTGGCCAGCGTAAGGAGGGTATCGCGCGCGGCCGGCTGCTTGAGATCGAGGACGATGCTGCGCTTGCCGCGATTGACGTTGAGGAACATGCCGCCCTGCCCCTCCTCCCGCCCCGGGGGAAGCGCGCGCGTGGTATCCCCGGTCGGCCCCTCCACCTTGATGACGTCCGCGCCGAGATCGGCGAAGATCTGCGTGGCGTACGGCCCCATCAGCACGCTGGTGAGATCGAGCACGCGAACACCGGCGAGCGGCCCCTTCCCCCGCCCGCTCATGCGCCGCGATCCGGGCTTGCGGAGACGGAGCGACCGCTTACCCTCGCGCGTACACACGTAAGGGAGGGGTGATCATGCGCGTGCATCTCATCGCGGCGGGCAAATATCACGACATCGATTTCGCGCGCCTCGAACTGCTCAAACTGCTGGCTGAACATGCCCCGGTCCGTACCTCCGTCGCTTCCGATTACGCCGATCTCGCGAGCCTTCGCGCGGCCGACCTGCTGATTACCTATACCTGCGATCTGCTGCCCGACGCCGAGCAGACGGCGGCGCTCGCGGCCTGGCTTGAGGCGGGAGGGCGCTGGCTGGCGCTCCACGGCACCAATGCGTTGCTGCGTTTCGCCGACGACGGCACGGTCCTCTGTCCCGACGACAATCCCGCCTTCATGGCGCTCGCCGGCAGCCGCTTCGTCGGCCACCCCCCGATCGAACCGTTCAAGGTGCAGGTGACGCGCGACGACCATGCAATGACGGCCGGCCTGCGAGACTTCCGCATCGAGGACGAGCTGTATCTGGTGGAGCGGACCGCGCCGCTGGACGTGCTGCTCCACACCCGGTTCCAGGGCACATGCCCCGAGTTCGGCGCCGAGGAACGGGATGATCCCGAGGTTCCCGTGCTGTACGAGCATCGCGTGGGCCAAGGCCGTGTCCTCTACCTGACTCTCGGTCATTGCCGGGGCCATTATGATCTTCAGCCGGTAGCGCCCTTCTGGCCGCATCCACAGCGGTGCGGCTGGAACTATCCGGTATTCTACGAGCTTTTGCGACGCGGGATACGCTGGGGCTTGCCGGCGCTCGGCTGAGCGCCCGGCTTGGCCAACGCAGGATTCATCGCGCGGATCTGGTCCTCGACAAGCGCCAGCAGCGGATCGACGACCGCTTCGTCCAGCCCGCCCGTGAGCCGCTGAATCGCCATGCCTTCGAGCATCGTCTGCGACAGCGCCATGGCGATATCGAAGCGGGCGCGATCGGCGTGCCATTCCGGAAAAAGTTGTACCGCCTGCTGATTGAACCGTTCGCGGAATTCGACCTGCAACGGCTGCAGTATCCGCGCCAGATCGGGATTCGAACGCGAGGCGAGCGCCAGTTCATGAAAAGCGACGAACGCGGGCTTCTGCAACTGCCGCCAGTAGGTCCGCACCAGATTGCCGGTATCATGCTCGTCGGTATCGGCGGCGCGACGGAAAGCGCGTAATCGCTTCTCATGCAATTCCACGATCGCCGCCTTGATGAGGGCCGCGCCGTTCTCGAAATGATGCAGCATCGCTCCGCGTGAGAGGCCCGCCTCGGCGGCTACCTGTGGCGTGGTCGTATTCGCATAGCCTAGCCGTACGATACACCGTATGGTCGCATCGATCAGCTTTGCTCGCGTCTGCGCGCTTTTCAGCGATTGCAGCGTAGGGGTGGCGCCCGCCGGCCGCGCGGGGCGCTGGGCGGGCTCGATCTTTGTATTCAGACGGGCCACGCGACTGCCTCCTTGCATAAACAAGCATGATTGTTTTTTTGAAGGACTGTCAAGCCCGTGTCCTGCGGGGCGTCGATATGATCGATCGCGTCAAGCGTGGACGCCGTGCAAAAAAGTCAGACATGAATGTTTTCCTTGCAGGTCGCCCAACCACATGCTTTACCCCGGGGAAAGGGTGTGCGCGGCGCGGTCGCCACATACCCGCCGGAACGCGACATGGGAGAGGGCGCGATGGATCTCGGACTGCAGGGCAAGAAGGCGATGCTGGTTGGCGCCGCGCGTGGCATCGGCATGGCGATCGCCGAAACCCTGGCGCGCGAGGGCTGCGATCTCGTCATCGCCGCGCGGTCGGAGGATTCCGTCAAGGATGCGGTCGCCGCGCTCAAGCGCTACGGCACCAATGTGATCGGCCGCCCGGTCAACGTCCGCAAGGCCGACGACTATAAGGCATGGCTGACCTGGGCTGACGAGGCGATCGGTGGCGTCGATATCCTCGTGCCGCTCTCCTCTTCCGGTGGGGGCATGGGCAGCGAGAAATACTGGACCAACGCGTTCGAGACGGACGTGATGGGCCCGGTGCGCGCGGTCGAGGCGGTGATCCCGGGCATGACGGAGCGAAAGTCCGGATCGATTGTACTGATCGGCACCACCTCGGTCGGCGAGGCGATGGGTGGCCCGCAGGCCTATAACGCCATGAAGGCCTCGCTGATCACCTGGGGCAAGCAGCTTGCGCTGTTCCACGGCAAGGACAATATCCGGGTCAATGTCGTCTCGCCCGGACCGGTTGAGTTCGAGGGGGGCAATTGGGACATGATCAAGGGCACGATGGAGAAATTCTATCAGTCCCAGCTGCGCCAGCAGCCGACCGGACGGCTCGGTACGCCCGACGAGATCGCTCGTTGCGTCGCCTTCCTGGCAAGCCCCGCCGCGAGCTGGTGCAACGGATCGCACCTCGTCGTTGACGGCGGCTTCACCAACCGCACCCATTTCTAACCGCTGCCCACCGGGGCCTGGAAGCCACACCATGGACGTAAAGCGCAAGGTCGAGATCACCCGCGTCAACCCACAGGACTGGCCTGATGGCACGCCTGCATGGAAAGAGGAGGATCCCGATCTCGGCTATGACATCATTCCCGCCGAGCGATACACGTCCGAGGCCTTCGCCAAACTGGAGTGGGACCGGCTGTGGACCAAGGTCTGGCTGCTCGGCGGCCGATCGGACGACATGCGCGAGCCGGGCGACTATATCTGCACCGAGATCGGCAAGGAATCGGTGCTGATCGTCCGTCAGGAAGACGGCTCGGTCCGTGCCTTCCCGAACGTCTGCCTACATCGCGGCAACAAGCTGCGGCCCGAGGGGCTCGGGAATGCGGAGAAGTTCCAGTGCATGTATCACCACTGGACCTATGATCTCGGCGGCGCGATCTGCCGCATCCCCGATCGCGATACCTTTCCGCAAGGGGCGCCCCCGGGTGCTCGTCTCCCGTCCTATCCCTGTGGGGAATGGGGTGGCTTCGTCTGGTATTCGCTCAACCCCGATGTCGAGCCGCTGGCCGACTATCTCGACCCGATGCAGAAGCATCTCGCCCCTTACCATATCGAGCGGATGGCGTGGAAACGCGACATCACGGTCGAGTGGGACTGCAACTGGAAGGCGGCGGTGGACGCGTTCAGCGAGGTCTATCACGTGCAGGGCATCCACCCGCAGCTGCAATGGTATCTCGACGACACAAACGCCCAGATCGACGTATACGGCAAGCACAGCCGGTATCTCGTGCCCTTCGCCACCGTCTCGGCGCGCGTGGCGCTCCCCTCTGCCATCCCGCCCGCGATCGAGCATATCATGATCCAGGCGGGGATGGACCCGGCCGAATATGAAGGTCGCGTCAGCGACATCCGGCTCGACGTACAGCGTTTCAAGCGGGAGCACGGGCCAGAGCAGGGCCGCGACTACAGCGAGCTCAACGACGATCAGCTGACCGACGACTATCACTATACCATCTTTCCGAACGTCTCGCTCAACGTCCATGCCGACGATGTGATGATGTTCCGCATGCGCCCGCACGCGACCGATCCGAACAAGATGCTTTACGACGTCTGGATGTTCGAACTCGTGCCCGAGGGCGAGGAATGGCCGGACCGCGTGCGCCATCAGCATTTCCGCCATGGCGACCGCACGATCGGGCAGGTGCTGGATCAGGATGCGTTCAACCTGCCGACCGTGCAGAAGGGAATGCATTCCGATGCCTTCCCGGGTCTTTGGATCGGCGATCAGGAACTGCGCATCCGCGCCTTCCACAAATCGATCACCGATTATGTCTATCCCGACGGGCAGCGCCCCGGCGATCTCTGAAGAAAGGATCCCCATGCAACTGGGCCGCGACGCCTTGCTTGGCGCGTATCGGCGGATGGCGACCATCCGCCAGTTCGAGGAACGCCTGCACGACGAGATCAAGACCGGTGAAATCGCTGGTTTCACCCACCTTTACTGCGGGCAGGAAGCGGCGGCGGTCGGCGTCTGCGACCACCTCTCGACCGAAGACCTGATCGTCTCCACCCATCGCGGCCACGGCCACTGCATCGCCAAGGGATGCGACGTGAAGGGGATGATGAAGGAGATCTACGGGCGGCGCGACGGGCTTTGCAAGGGGCGCGGCGGATCGATGCATATCGCCGACCTGTCGGTCGGCATGCTCGGCGCGAACGGCATCGTGGGCGCGGGCGCGCCGCAGGCGGTGGGCGCAGCACTCGCCACCAAGCTGCGCGGCCAGGGCCATGTCGCCATCGCCTTTTCCGGTGACGGTGCCTGCAACCAGGGCACGACGTTCGAGGCGATGAACCTTGCGGTGGTGACGAAGGCGCCCGCGATCTTCGTATTCGAGAACAACCATTATTCCGAGCATACCGGCGTCCAATATGCCGTCGGCACCGATCGCGATATCGCGTCGCGCGCGGAGGCGTTCGGCATGAAGGCATGGCGCGCGAACGGTTGCGATTATTTCGACACCTATGAAACGATGCGCGATCTGCTGGAGCATGTGCGGGGCGGCGGCGGGCCGGCCGCGATCGAACTCGATACGGAACGCTTCTACGGCCATTTCGAGGGCGATCCCCAGCGGTATCGCGGTGAGGGCGAGCTGGACCGCATCCGTGCGGAACGCGATGCGCTGAAGATCTTCCGCGCGCGCGTAGGCGATGCGGGTCTGCTCGACATGGCCGAGCTGGATGCGATCGACGCCGAGGTGAAGACGCTGATCGACGAGGCGACGAGCGAGGCCCGGGCCGCGCCCCCGCCCGATCCGGCGCATGTCGCCGAAGACGTCTATGTCGATTATTGAGGGGCGACGCGCATGGCTGTGATGAACATTCGCGAGGCGATCAACCGCACGCTCTATGAGGAGATGGAGCGCGATCCCTCGATCATCGTGCTCGGCGAGGATGTTGTCGGCGGCGCCGGCACGGCGGGCGGTCAGGAGGCGATCGGCGGCATCTGGGGCACGACGGGCGGCCTGTTCGCTAAATTCGGCGGCGACCGGGTGATCGATACGCCCATATCCGAAAGCGCGATCGTCGGCGCAGCGGCGGGTGCAGCGCTCGCAGGCCTGCGCCCGGTGGCCGAGCTGATGTTCGCCGATTTCATCGGCGTCAGCCTGGACCAGCTATGGAACCAGATGGCGAAATTTCGCTACATGTTCGGCGGCAAGACGAAGTGCCCGGCAGTGGTGCGGCTGATCTACGGTGCGGGCATGAATGCGGCCGCGCAGCACAGCCAGTCGGTCTATGCGCTGCTGACGGCGATGCCGGGGCTGAAGGTGGTGCTGCCCACCACCCCTGCCGACGCCAAGGGCATGCTGAGCGAGGCACTCCACGGCGACGATCCCGTGATGTTCTTCGAGCATAAGGCGCTTTACGGCGTGAAGGGCGAGGTGCCGGACGGTCCGTTCCGCCAGCGCTTCGGCGAGGCGCGGATGGTACGCGAGGGCGGCGACGTCACGATGGTGACCTGCGGGCGGATGGTCGGCTTCTGCGAAAAGGCCGCCGACAAGCTCGCGGCGGACGGCATCGGAACGGACCTGATCGATCTGCGTACGACAAGCCCGCTCGACGAGGAGGCGATCCTCGACTCAGTCGAGCAGACCGGCCGTATCGTCATCGTCGACGAGAGCCCTCCGCGGTGCTCGGTCGCCGCCGATATCGCCGCGATCGTCGCCGAGAAGGCGTTCACCAGCCTCAAGGCGCCGCCGCGCATGATAACAGGGCAGCATTCGCCCATCCCGTTCGCTCGCGAGCTGGAACGCGCCTGGCTCCCCTCCCCCCAGAAGATCGAGGATGCGGCCCGCCACGTCCTCGCCTTCCGCTGAGGATCGGGCGAATGGCCAATCTCAAGGCGTTCACCATGCCCAAATGGGGCATCGAAATGGCGGAAGGCACCATCGCCGAATGGGCAGTGGGAGCGAATGAGCCATTCAAACGCGGCGCGGTGCTGGCGCTGGTCGAAACCGACAAGATCACCAACGAGATTGAGGCGGAAGCGGACGGCCGCTTCGTGCGGATCCTGGCGGAAGCCGGGGGCACCTATCCTGTCGGCGCGTTGCTCGCCGTGCTGTCGGACGGGGAAGCCAGCGACGCGGAGATCGACGCGCTGATCGCGGGCTTCCGCCCGGCCGATACCAGTTTCACGGGCGAAGTTGCCACCACCCCCGCGCCGGCTGCTTCCGCCGCGAAGCCCGCCGCCCCGGCGATCCCCGCCGATACGAAGATAAGCCCGGTCGCCCGCGCAGAGGCCCAGGCGGCCGGCATCGATGTCGCCGCTATTGCCGGCAGCGGGCGTGGCGGGCGCATCACGGCGCAGGATATCGCGCAGGCCACCCGCCCGCAGACGACGCCCGCCCCAGCCGGACCGTACCCAACCACCCCCGAGAGCGACGCCTACGCAAGCCCGCTCGCCCGACGCCTGGCCCACCTCAATGGGATCGCGCTTTCGGGCGTGACCGGCACGGGGCGAAAGGGCCGCATCGGCAAGGCGGACGTCTTGGCGCTGATCAAGCCTGTGGCCGAGGCCGCGCCACCGCGCGTGGAAGCGACGCCGGCCCCCGCCCCCGCAGTCAGTGCGCCCGCCGCCGCCTCAGCTGCACCGCCCCCCGCCGGCGATCATGTCGATGTCATGCCCATGTCCTCGATGCGGCGGACGATCGCGCGGCGGCTGACGGAATCGAAGCAGACGATCCCACATTTCTATGTGCGCCGCCGGATCCGCGCCGATCGCCTTCTTGGCGTTCGCGCTGCGGTGACGGGGCAGAAGCCGTCGGTGAACGACTATCTCGTTCGCGCCTGCGCACTGGCGCTGATGGAGGTGCCGCAGGCCAATATCCAGGTCCACGGCAATGAGATCCATCGCTTCGGGCAGGCCGACATCGCGATTGCCGTCGCCACCGAGCGCGGGTTGGTCACGCCGATCGTCAAGGCGGCCGATCGCCTGAGCGTATTCGACATATCACGCCAGATGGCCGAGCTTGCCCAGCGCGCACGATCGAACCGGTTGCGCGGGGAGGAGATCAGCGGCGGCAGCTTCTCGCTGTCCAACCTCGGCGGCTTCGGGGTCGAGCAATTCGATGCGATCATCAATCCGCCGCAAGGCGCGATCCTGGCAGTCGGCGCCGCACGACCCGAGCCGATCGACGATGACGGCGCGATCCGCATCGTCCCCGTCCTCCACGTCTCGCTTTCATGCGATCATCGCGCAATCGACGGGGCGGATGGCGCGCGTTTCATGCAGGCGCTGGCGCAGCTTATCGAAGACCCCCGCCTGCTGGATTGAGGAGCCGAGTATGACGGACCAGAATGAGCAGCCGCCAGCGAAGGGCGATCAGGATGGTATCTGCCCCGAATGCCGGGGCACGGGCAAGATCGAGGCGGCGCCCTGCCCGCGCTGTGACGGAAGCGGTCGCCTGGTCGAGGGCATCGGCCAGTAGGTCAGGCCTCGAACGTGGCGTAGAAGGGATCGTCCCGATCGAACCGCCCGCGCGGGCGCAAGCTGGCGAACATGCCTTCGTCGGCGATCTCGGTGGAAGGCCAGTTGTCGCTCCAGTCCAGCACGACCTGTCGTTCGAAGATGCGCCACTCGCCGTCGCGCCGCTCGAACCGATCGAGGTAGCGGCCGCCCATCATAAAAAGGTGAAAGCCGCGATCTAACGCGCCATGCCCGTGCATCGCCAGATAGCGCTCACCGAAGATGTCGGAGGCCTGCGCCTGGGAGACGCGGCAGACGGACAGGAGGTAGGCCTCGCTCGCGGCGCGATCCCCGTCCACCTCGATCGTGATATTCGAGATGGAATGCGTCGCCACCTGGAACCAGCGCGTGATGCCATCGATGATGAACGGAATGAATGCCGCCGCATCGCCCGCGAAAATGCCGTGCTTGTCGCCGCCGTCCGGCCAATAGACGCGCATCATCATTGCCTCGTCCGCCCGATCGAGCGCGGTGCAATAGCGCGTCAGGACTGCGGTGATATCGCGTCTGGCGGCAAGGTCCGCGATGATCTCCGCCGTCACGATCATGGCCTGTTCGAAAAGACGAGGTCACCCGGCCCGCGTTCGCCTAGCGGGCGGAGCGTCGCGAACATGCCCTGATCGCGGATCTCACCGGAAGGACGATTGTCGTTCCAGTCCATCACCACCTGCCGCTTGGCGATGCGCCATTCCCCGTCGCGTCGCTCCAGCCGATCGAGATAGCGCCCGCCAAAATAGAAATGGTGATGGTCGGGGTCGAGCCCCTTGCGATCGAACATCTCCATGTAGCGGGATCCGAAGATTTCACCCGTCTTCTCCGCCCGCACCTTGTGATAAGCGAAAAGATAGGCTTCACTGACGCAAACGTCGCCGTCGACTTCCATATGCACGTTCATGATCGCGTGCATCGTAACCTCGAACCAGGTTTGGATCTCGCGCACGATGTAATCGGCGAATTCGGCGGCATTGCCGTTGAATACACCGTGGTTGTCGATCCCGTCAGGCCAGTAGACGCTGGCCATCAGCGGCGCATCGCAGCGATCGAGCGCGCGGCAATAGCGGGTGAGAACGGCATAGCAATCCCGCCGCGCGACGAGATCTTCGACTTCGCGCTGTATGTCGGTCATTGGCCATCTCCTGCGTCAGCCGCTCAGCCGAGCGATCGATAATATTCGATCTGCATTTCGCCATCGACGCAGTCGAGGATCGGCGGCACCAGCCGCTCGTGGAAGTCGATCGCCATATGCGTGTCGAAGGCGGCATCATCCTGAAAGGTAGCCACGACCACGAACAGATTGGGGTCCGTCTCGGAGCGGAACAGCTCATAGACGCGCGCATCCGGTTCATGCTTAAAGACGAGCGACTTCAGTTCGGTCTGCAACCGTGCGAGTTCATCCGCCCGACCCGGTTTGGCGCGCAGTTGCGCGATGAAGCTCTTGCCGCCGTCGCTCATGCCACCTGCCCCTTTCCAAGTTCTTCGACCAATTCGGTCCGAAGACGGTATTTTTGGATCTTGCTCGTCGACATCGGCCAGCTTTTGACCATGCGGACGTGTCGCGGCACCTTGAAGCTGGCGAGCCGCCCGCGACAATGCGCGATCAGCGCCGTCTCGTCGGTCTCGGCGCCGTCCACCAATTCCACGAACGCCGCAGGCACCTCGACATACCGATCGTCGGGGATACCGACGACCTGCGCCAGCTTCACCGCCGGATGCGTCTGCAGCCAGGACTCGATCTCGGCGGCGGCGACATTCTCGCCGCCTACCTTCAGCATGTCCTTGGTGCGCCCCTGGAAGAGGATATGGCCGTTCTCATCGAACGATCCGATATCGCCCGTGTGGAACCAGCCGTCCCGCAGCACCTCCGCAGTCTTTTCCGGCGCGTTATAGTAGCCGGAGAGCATGCCGGGGCCACGGATCACGATCTCGCCACGTTCGCCGGGCGCGACCTCCTCGCCGGTTTCGGCATCAAGCAGGCGTATCTCCCACCCGTCGATCGGCACGCCGCAGCGGCCCGTGCGCAACTCCCAGCTATCGCTCAACCGACTCGTCGTGACCGTGCCAGCACCCTCGGTCAGGCCGTAGGTGCCGACCTGGATGGTATGCGGCATGGCGGCGCACACCGCATCACGGATCCAGGCGGGCTGAACGCCGAAGTTCGAGTTCATGACGCGAAGCTTCGATAGATCGGTCTTTTCGAACGTCGGATGGCTGATGAGATCCTGCATGATCGTGACGAAGCTGGGATAAGCGATCGTCGCCCCCTCGCGACCTAGCATCTCCAGCGCAATGCCCGCCTCGAAATGCGATACGGTCATGTACGAACCGCCGAGATCGAGGATCATCGTCATCGGCAGGATGCCGGCGATGTGGAAGATCGGCAACGGGGACCAGACCTTGTCGTCGGCGGTCGCCTCGTAGCGGCGCCCGAGCGCACGACTGTTGCTGATCTGCGCCCGGTGGCTGATGAGCGCGCCCTTGGGGTTTGCGGTAGTGCCGGAAGTATAAAGGATGAAAGCGATCGAGGCGGGATCGACTGCGTCGATCCGGGCATCGAGCGTCGCGTCGTCAATCGAGCCGCCACGCGCGATCGCCGCCTCGCCGCTCACGAGATTCGCCGCGCATGGGGGGTCGAGGCACACGATGGACCGCAGCAGCGGCGCCTCCGCCAACGTCAGCGCGGCCGGATCGGTGGCATCGGCCAGCGAGGGCAGCGCCGCACCCAGCCGCTCCCCAAAATCGAGCGAGTCGGCGACGCGCCCGGTGGTGAAGAGGGCGACGAGATCGGCGTCACGGATCAGGAAGGCCAATTCGTGCGCCTGATAGCGCGCGTTCACCGGAACCGCGATCGCACCCGCCATCGTGATGCCGAACAGCAGCTCGACGAATTCGGATCGCGTGGTGAGGAGGATGCCGACGTTCTGCCCGGGCTGGATCCCCATCGCGATCACCGCGCGTGCCCATCCCCGCGCCCGCGCCTCAAGCGTCGTGTAGTCGAGCCGCTTGTCGGGAAAAATCAGGGCGTCGCGCGGGCCGTGACGTTGGGCGGCCGTCCGGAGCAGGCGACCGAACGTAAGTTCGCCGGTGTCGCTCATCGCGCAGCCTCGAGATCGTAGAGCAGTTCGCGCTCGTAACTGCCGTCCATGCAGCCGATCATCTGCTCGATCAGGGGCTTGCCATGATCGGTTTCCATGTGCGCGCGATCCGCATCCTCATCGACGAAGGATTCGTACACCGCGAACATGCCCGGCTCCCCCAGCCGGAAGAATTTAAAGGCGAGGGTGCCCGGTTCGCGATCAACCAGCCCCTCCATCTGCTTGGCGAGCGCGATGAAATCCCCTTCGCGTTCGGGCTTGACGCGGAAGCGCGACAGGAAGCTGTAGGCCACGGTTCGATCCTCTCTCGCACACGGCGCGGTTCCGCCTGGCCCCGCAATAGAAAACAATCATGACTGCTTTTTCAAGCCCTATTCTCACGGATGCGATGATTACCACGGACGTTTCGATCGAGCCGGCGAGCGACGGGCCATCGATCACAAAAAAAACATTCGTGACTGATTGCAGATTTTTTTGGAACGGGCATACTCTGCACCATAGCCGTTCAGAGAGACGGCCGAAACGAAGGGGAGAAACAGGATGACCTCAGGGTCGCAACGCCATCGCCGTCCGCTACACGCGGGTATCGGGATTACCGCACTCGTGACGGCACTCGCCGCCGCTCCCGTATCGGCGCAGACGGCCACCACCACCACCGGCGCAGATCCCGCCGCCGCCGTACCGGCCGACGCCGCGCCCGCCGCGCAAGCGACGCCCGCATCGGATGCCACCGGCCCCGTCGGTCAGGCGGCGGGTGCGGACAACGGCGGCCTCGCCGAAATCGTGGTGACCGCGACGCGGCGCGATACACGCCTCCAGACCACGCCGATCGCCGTATCCGCGATCGATTCGACGCTTATCGCCAAATCCTCGCCACGGGATCTGGGCGACCTCGCAGCGTTCGTCCCCAACTTCTCGGCGGCGACGATTGCGAATTTCAATGCCGCCTCCTTCGCCATTCGCGGTGTCGGCCAGACCTCGATCATCGTCTACTTCGAGCCGCCGGTCGCAGTTCTGGTGGACGATTTCGTCGTACCCTCGGTCCAGACGCAGTTGCTCGATACGTTCGACGTGGCCCAGGTCGAGGTGCTGCGCGGGCCGCAGGGCACGCTGTTCGGCAAGAATACCACGGGCGGCGCGGTCACGGTGCGCACGAAGCGTCCGATCATGAACGAGCTGTCGGCCGAGGTTCGCGGGCAATATGGCAGCTTCAACACCCGCCGCCTGCAGGGCGCTCTGAACATTCCGATCGTCGAGGACATGCTCGCGCTGCGGGTCGTCGGCGGCTATGAAAAGAGCGACGGCTATTACCGCAACGGCGCCTGCTACGGCCCCGTCACGGGCTTCACGGCGAACAAGTTCCAGGGCCGCAGCGGCTGCCTCGACGGGCGGAAGCTCGGCGGCAAGGACGTGTGGAACGCACGTGCGAAACTGCTGTTCGAACCGACCGACAAGATCAGCGCGCTCCTCCAGTACGAGCATCTGCGCGACACGTCGGATGTGGTGCCGAGCGTCAACGTCAACAATGAGTATCCGCAGGCAGGCCCCTATCTGACGGACACGCTCGGGCTCGTCCGCCGCAACCCGGATCGGCGCGACGTGCTCGACAATGCGGTCGTGACGAACCGGTCCGATGCATTGCTGAAGATGGACAAGGGCCAGCGGATCAGCGTCGATGGCGCTTATCTCAACGTCGACTTCAACACCGATATCGGCACGCTCACTTCGGTTTCCGGCTATCGCTTCCAGAAGTCGCGCATTCCGAACACCTACGCGGCAGCGACGGCGATCGCGGCGGACGGGCAGCCGCTGTCCTTCTTCGATGCCACGCGTGACGACGATCGCAAGACCTATCAGCAGGAACTGCGCTTCGCGACCAACTTCGACGGGCCGTTCGACTTCGTCACCGGCGGCTTCTTCCAGCGCGACAAGACCAAGTTCTGCGTGGCGCAGGTGCTCGGCTTCCTCGACCTGACCACCGGACCGCTGCCGTTCGGCAACTGGAACGATACGCCCTATCTGCTCTGCAACGCGCAGAAATCGACGTCGAAGGCCGTCTTCCTCGAAGGCACGTATAAGATCACCCCCGAACTCACCTTTACGGCGGGCGGGCGTTATACGTGGGAGAACAAGACGTGGCGGGGCCGGCAGCAGACGTTCATCCCTGCGCTGAACGGCGGCTTCGATCCCAGCATCCGGATCGACTCCGCGCTTGATGCGAACGTCTATGACTATCCGGTCGGCGTGATCGCGGTGAAGGCGCGCGCACGCAAGCCGACCTATCGCGCGAGCCTCGGCTATCAGGCGACGCCGACGATCTTCGGCTATGCGACCTATTCGCATGGCTTCAAGGGCGGCGGCTTCAATGACCAGACCGGCGGTTTCGCAGCTTTCGGCAACGACGTGGCGGCCTTCCGTCAGGCGGCGCAGGCGACCAAGCCCGAAACGGCAGACAGCTACGAAGCCGGCATCAAGAGCGAGTTTTTCGATCGCCGGCTGCGGTTCAACCTGACCGGCTTCCATGTGAAGTATAAGGACCTTCAGAAGAACCTGAACGTCCCGATCACCGTCAACGGCCAGCCGAATCAGATCACCCTGTTCGTCAATGCGGCGAGCGCGGTGGTGGACGGGCTTGAGCTCGAAACCTCGGCGGTGCCCTTCACGGGCTTCACGCTGCGCGGCGTCGTCGGCTATCAGGATGCGCGGTACAAGAGCTACACCGCCCCCGGCGCCGGCTATAATCTGGCGGATGCCCCGCTCGATCGCGCGCCCAAGTGGCAGTGGACCGTGGACGGCAGCTACGACCTGCCCGTCGGCGACTATAAGGTCACGCTCAACGGAAACGTTGCCTACACCAGCCGCAACCTGAACACGCAGGACATCAACAATATCGCGGGCAATACCTTCCTCGATGCCCGCACGCTGGTGAACGCCTCGATCACGGTCTCCGATGCCGAGGACCGTTATTACGTCCGCGCCCTCGCCCGCAACCTGACGGACGAGCGGTACAAGGTGGCGGTGCAGAATGTGGCCGGCCTCTGGGTCAACGCCAACTACGGCGCGCCGCGCTTCTATGGCCTCGAAGTCGGGCTGAAGTTCGGCCGATGAGACGGGCGGGCGATCGGATGGCCGATCGCCCGGGGCGCGGGGCCGTCGCCCCGCGCCCCTCTTCACGCGGCGAGCATGTCCGCCATGCAGACGGTATCGAGTTCCAGGATATGGGTCACCCGGCCCATCGCCACCCACGCCGCGATGGCAAGCGTCAGATCGACGATCTCCGCATCGCTGAAGGCGGCGTGCAGCCGCGCCCAATAGGCCTCGTCTACCGCAAAGCCATGCGGATCCTCGGCGAACCGTTCCGCATGCTCAAGCGCGAGGCGTTCGCGCGCATTGAACAGATCGCTACCGCGCCAGTCCGCAACCGCGGCGTAGAATGCCTCGTCCGGCGCGTCGCCGCCCCGTGCGACGATCGAGCCGGCCGCATCGCCCCCGCTCTGTTCGAGCAGCGGATCGACGTGCGCGGCGGCGCGCATATCCTGGCAGACCATGCAGCCGTTGATCTGCGCGGTCCGGTAGCGCGCCGCCTCCAATACGCGCAGCGGCAGCGACGACGACTGATAGACGGCCGTCGCGAACGCCCCGCCGGCGCCGCCTACCTTGGGCGCATAGGTGCCGATCACATAACCAAGTGGATTGCCCTGCGCTTCGTCGGGCACATGTATTCTGGCCATAGCGAACATCCTCTCTCTTTATCGCTATTCGGATCATTTCACGTCACGCGAATACTGACAAGATAGATACGGCATCAGGAGACTCATCATGGCGTCTGTTCTGGACTATGATTATCGCAAGACCTGGCCAGTTAATCCCGACGCGCCGGAGGATAGCTACGAACGCAAGGCGCCGCATATCGATTACGGCACCGAGCGCCTGAGCGGCGAGCGTTACTGGTCAACCGAGTGGATGGAGCGCGAGCGCACGCAGCTCTGGGCAAAGGTGTGGAACTGGGCCGGTCGGGTCGAGCAGATCCCCGATGCAGGCGATTTCATCACCTTCGAACTCGGCCGCGAAAGCTTTCTCGTGGTGCGCGGGGATGACGGGGTTATCCGCGCCTTCTTCAACGTCTGCCCGCATCGCGGGAATCGTTTGGCAACGGACGGCGGATCCGTCCCGAACGGCTTTACCTGCCCGTTCCACCGCTGGCGCTTCAACCTCGACGGCTCGCTCGCGCAGGTGACCGATCGCGAAACCTTCCGCCCGGAATCGCTCTGCCACGACCTCGATCTCGGCGAGGTGCGCTGCGAGGTGTGGGAAGGCTTCATCTTCATCAACATGGACCGCGACGCCAAGCCGCTGATCGAACAGATCGGGCCGCTCGCCGACCATGCGAAGCCATATCGGCTCGGCGAAATGCGGATCATGCGCTGGATGCGGTCCGTCTGGGAATCGAACTGGAAGGTCGGCGTCGACGGCTTCAACGAGGCTTACCACGTCCACGCCATCCACCCCGAAATCCTGCCCGTCTTCAACGACTATCATTCGCAGATCGATTGCTATCCAAACGGCATGAGCCGGATGGTGACCAAGTTCGCCTACGAAAGCCCGCGCTACCCGGATGCCAAGCCCGGCACCCTCAACGAGGGTTTGCGCGCGACGATGCGGGAGGTCGGCATCGATCCCGATACGTTCGAGGGCAGCATGGAAGACGTACGCCCCGCGGTGCAGCAGGCGAAGCGGGCACGCGCCGAGCGGCTTGGCCTCGACTATTCCGGCTTCCTCGACAACCAGCTGACCGACGACTGGAATTACACGATCTTCCCCAACATCCAGATGGGCATCCATCCGGAGGGGGTGAGCATGCTCTATTTCCGCCCGCACAAGAGCGATCCTCGCAAGTTCGTATTCGATGTGATCGTGATGATGCACCCGCAACCGGATGCGGCGATACAGCCACCCGCCTATATGGGCCTGCCCGAGGGATGGGACATCAGCGGCCAGGAATTGGCCGAGCCGATTGAGATCGATTGGCGCGACGGTGGTCTCGGCCAGGTGTTCGATCAGGACAGCGGCCTCTTCATGCTCGTACAGGAAGGGATCGAGAGCCTCGGCTATCGCGGCGCGATCTTCTCTGAACAGGAGCAGCGCATCCGGCACTTCCATGCCGAACTCGACCGCTACATGAACGCGCCCGCGCGCTGATTCTTCGAAAGGCCACGCATGTCCCCCCGCTCCGCCGCCGCCCTGCTGCTTTCCTGCGGCCTGATGCTCGCCGCCACCGGGCCTTCACCCGAGGCGAGTCTTGTCGATACGGCGGGCGGGAATGACTGGCCCGGTTTCGGCCGCACCTATGGCGAGCAGCATTACAGCCCGCTCACCGAGATCAACCGCGATAGCGTCGGCAAGCTCGGTCTCGTCTGGTCCATGGATCTGGAGCCGGGGAATTCGGCGACGGGGCCGATCGAGGTGGACGGCGTTCTCTATTTCGCGCGCTTCTACAGCGTGGTGAACGCGGTGGACGCGAAGACGGGCAAGCTGCTGTGGACCTACGACCCGCACGCGCCCGAGGCATCGGGGGTGCGGCTGCGCCAAGGTTGGGGCAGCCGCGGAGTCGCCTGGTGGAACGGCAAGATCTATACCGCTACGCAGGACGGGCGATTGATCGCGCTCGACGCGAAGACCGGCAAGCCGGTCTGGGCGATGCAGACCCTCGATCAGGGCGATCCGCGCTTCATCAGCGGCCCGCCCCGCGTGTTCGACGGCAAGGTCATCATAGGCAATGCGGGCGCTGACGAAGCGGCGATCCGCGGCTACGTGACGGCCTACGACGCCGAAACCGGCAAGCAACTCTGGCGCTTCTGGACGGTGCCTGGCGAACCCGCGAAGGGCTTCGAGAATGCCGCGATGGAAATGGCGTCGAAGACGTGGGCCGGGGAATGGTGGAAGCATGGCGGCGGCGGCACCGTGTGGAATTCGATCGCCTACGACAAGGATAGCGATACCGTCTTCATCGGCACCGGCAACGGCAGCCCGTGGAACCGCAAGGTGCGCAGCGCCGGGCAGGGCGACAATCTGTTTCTCTGCTCGATCGTCGCGCTCGATGCGAAGACCGGCCAATATAAATGGCACTATCAGATCAATCCGGGCGAAAGCTGGGATTTCAATGCGGCGATGGACATGCACCTCGCCGATCTCACGATCGACGGCCGCGCACGCAAGACGCTGATCACCGCCCCCAAGAACGGCTTCCTCTATGTGCTTGACCGGACGAACGGCAAGCTGATCTCCGCCGAACCGTTCGTGCCGGTTACCTGGGCGAAGGGTATTGACCGTGCGACCGGCCGCCCGATCGAGAACCCCGGCATCCGCTACGAAAGCGGCGTCACGACCATCTCGCCGACGCCGGTCGGCGCTCATAGCTGGGTGCCGTCCGCATTTAGCCGCCAGACGGGCCTGGTCTACATTCCCGCGATCGAGCTGGAGGCGACGTACGACGATCGCGGCATCACCGCCGCCAACTGGAAGCGCGAGGGTGGCATGGCGCTGAACTACGCCGTCGGTAGTTCGATCGCCTTTCCGAAAGGTCGCGAAAATAGCGCAAGCGCGCTCGTCGCCTGGGATCCGGTGCGTCAGAAGCAGGTCTGGCGCGTGCCGACGCCGGTCCACTTCAATGGCGGCCTCCTCACGACCGGCGGCAATCTAGTCTTTCAGGGCCAGATGGACGACCGGTTCAATGCCTATGACGCGACGAACGGCAAGCGCCTGTGGTCGTTCGACGCCAAGGCCCCCGTCATCGCGCCGCCGATCAGCTACCGGATCGATGGCCGCCAATATGTAACCGTCATCACCGGCAACGGCACCAGCGGCGGCTTCCTCGGGTCGGCACTCGCCCGCTACGGGATCGATTACCGCACCCAGGCGCGTCGCGTGTTGACCTTCGCGATCGGCGGCACGGCCTCATTGCCGCCCAAGGAACGCTATGTGGCGACGGCGGTCGAGGATCCTGAATATCGCGCCGATCCGGCAGCCGCCGCGCATGGCGAGGCGATCTATAACATGCGCTGCGTGGTGTGCCACGGCGGCGGCGTGGCGGCCGCAGGCGTGGCACCCGACCTGCGCGGATCACCAATCATCCTGTCTGCCGAATCGTTCGATCAGGTCGTGCGCGACGGCGCGCTCGTGCCGAACGGGATGCCGCGCTACGCCGAGTTGACGGATAAGGATCGGGCGGGGTTGCGCCAGTTCTTCCGCGCATCCGCACAAACGCTGCGGCAATCAACGGCGGCGAAGCCGGCGCGCTGATCGCGCGCCGGCCAATCTTTCACTCGAAATGGCGGATGGGGCGCGTGCCGTCCCACCCGACGGTTTCACGCCGGATGCCGTCGAACATGGCGTGCATCGCCGGTTGCGCGTCGATGATCTCCACCATCGTGCCGGGCCACACTGTATCCGTTTCGAGGTAAGCGAAGCGCGAGATCGGCAATTGCGCCTCGATCGCGACAGGAATGCCGGCGGCACGCGCGGCGGCCATCTGCGCGTCGTAATCGACCGCCCATGTGCCGACATGATGCACCCCACGCCGCCCCTGATCGAGAAAGTCACGGTAGGGCGACGGATCGGGCCCGGGCACGATCACCTCGACCATGGTATCGCCGCTGAAGCTGAGCGCGGCATGGGCGAGTATGTCGGTCTGGTCGGTCGGTTGATCGTAGCGCGTCATCCATTCCGCGGCGAGCGGAGTCGGGAAGAGGTAGAATGGCCCGACACCCAACGTACCGCTCAGATGCTCGATGAACGGCTCCAGATCCGGTACGACATAGGATATCTGAAAAATCGGTCCGAACAGACGGCTCATCGCATCTCTCCTCTCGTTCGGCGCGCTCTTTTCGCTGTCGCGCCGCACTTATCCGACAACCTGCAACATCGCCTCTTGTAAAACAATCATGAATGTCTTTTTATAGCGCCAGACGCGCGCTCCCGAAGAGGCGGCGTGGCGAGGAGACGGATGATGAACTACCCCTATCTATTGTGGGATGTGCATGCAGGTGACGCGCATCCGTTCAATGCGCTGGCGCCCCGCATCGACAACGGCACCGCCCGTCCCGATCCGGCGCGCTATCACGACCGCGCCTTCGCCGCGAAGGAGTGGGAGAAGGTCTTCGCCAAAAGCTGGCTGCTGGCCTGTCCTGTCTCCGACGTGGCCGAACCGGGGGACTTCGCCAAGTTCGACGTCGGGCCGGAAAGCTTCGTGATCGTCCGCGGCGACGATGACGTCGTCCGTGCGCACTATAATGTCTGCCCGCACCGTGGATCGCGCCTCGTCACGGCGGACAACGGATCTATCACGCGTTTCAGCTGCCCCTTCCACAGCTGGAAGTTCGCGCTGGACGGCGAGCTGGAGGAGGTGACCGACTCGGAGACCTTCCGTGCCGAGGTGCTGTGCCACGATCTCAACCTCAGCTCTGTCCGCTGTGAAGTGGCGGCAGGGCTGGTGTTCATCTCGATGGATGCGGACATCATGCCGCTGACCGAGTGGCTGGCTCCCATCCTCCCGCATCTCGAACTCTATCAGATCGATCGGATGAAGGTGATCCAGCATCGCCGGTCCGATTGGGGTGCGAACTGGAAGGGCGGCGTCGATGCCTTCGCCGAAATCTATCATCTGCACGCTGTTCACCCGCAAACGCAGTGCCTGATGGACGACCGCACGCAGATCGATCTTTGGGAAGGGGGCCTCAGCCGCCAGTTCGTGCCCTTCGCGCAACCCTCCCGCCGTTTCGAGGATCAGGAAGCGGTCAATCCGGGCATAGGCATGATGCTAAGGGACGCGGGGATCGATCCCGCCACCTATACCGGCACCGCGCGTGAGACGCGGGCGGCGATCCAGCAGGCGAAGCGTGCACGCTCCGACCGGTACGATTTGGGGTATGAGCGGTTCAGTGACACTCAGCTCAGCGACTCGACCGTCTATTCGCTATTCCCGAATGCGCAGATCGGCTGTCATCCGGAAGCCGTCTTCCTCCATCGCTTCCTGCCGGATGCGAGCGATCCGAACCGCTTCACCTACGATACCGTCATCCTCTATCGGCATATCGATGCGCCCGGCTATTCTCCGCCCGCATGGATGGGGTTGAGCGAGGAGATCGACGTATCCGGCGAGACGCGGCCCGATGTCGTGCACACGGGCCTTGGCGAACCGCCGGGGCTTGGCGAGGTCCTCGATC
>CAJYJW010000128.1 GCA_913775025.1 uncultured Sphingomonas sp.
GGATGCTTTGCGCGATCTGCTGCGCGCCTACGGATATTATGATGCCGATGTAAACGCACGGGTGGAGGCAGGGGCCGCCGGCGGCCCGGTGCGCGTGACGTTGGTGGCGGAGGCGGGGCCGCTTTACCGGTTCGGCGCGGTCGATTTGAGCGCGCTGGCCGCCGCCGGGCTGAAAGCGGACGCGCTGCGCCGCGCCTATCAGATCGCGCCAGGCGATATCGTGAACGCCGATAAGGTGACGGCCGCTGAGGCGAGCCTGAGGACCGCGCTGGGGCGCGAGGGCTTCGCGTTCGCCAAGGTGGGCGAGACGCGCGTGGTGATCGATCATGAAAGCCATCTGGCGACATTGACGCTGGATGTGCTTCCCGAGGGCGCGCAGCGGTTCGGCGCGATCCAGGTGCGGGGCAAGCCGCTGTTTTCCGTACGCCATCTTGCGGACATCGCGCGCTTCGCCCCAGGGGACCCTTATGATTCCGCGCGGATCGAGGATTTCCGCCGCGCCCTCATTCAGACTGGTCTCGTCTCATCGGTAAAGATCACCCCGGTGCCCGCCGCCGCCACCGGTGTGGTCGACATCGCCGTGCAACTAGAACGCGCGCCGCGCCGCACGGTGGCGGGTGAGTTCGGCTATGGCACGGGGGAGGGGGTGCGCGCCGCAATCAGCTGGCAGCATCGCAACCTCATCAAGCCCGAAGGCGCGGTGACCTTCCGCGGGGTGGCGGGCACGCAGGAGCAATCGCTGGGGGCGGGGCTGCGCCGTTCGAACTACCATGCGCGGGATCGCGTGCTGACGGCGCAGGTGGTGGCCGCCCACATCAACCGGCAGGCGTTCGACGCGCGCACCCTTTCGATCGCCGCCGGGATCGAGCGCCAGACCAATATCATCTGGCAGAAGAAATGGACGTGGTCGATTGGCGGCGAATTGCTTGCTTCCGACGAACGTGACGTGATCGGTCAGAGCGCGGTGCCCCGCCGCCGCACCTTCTTCATCGCGGCCGTGCCTGTCAGCCTCGCCTACGACGGATCGGACGATCTGCTGAACCCGATGCGCGGCTACCGCTTGTCCGGTCGTGTGTCGCCAGAGGCTTCGTTGCAGGACGGGGCATTCGGATACACCCGCGCCCAGATCGACGGCAGTGTCTACCTACCCATCACCGGCTTCACCACGATCGCCGGGCGGGTGCGGCTGGGCACGATCTTCGGTGCGACACGCGATCGGCTGGCGCCGTCCCGCCGCTTCTATTCGGGCGGCGGCGGGTCGGTGCGGGGCTACGGCTTCCAGGCGATAGGCCCGCGCGATGCGCAGAACGACCCGATCGGCGGGCGTAGCCTGGCGGAATTCGCGATCGAGGCACGGATACGGTTCGGCGATTTCGGCGTGGTGCCGTTCCTTGACGGCGGCAACCTTTATACAGAGGCGCTGCCCAGCTTCGGCGGCCTGCGCTACGGCGCGGGGATCGGCGCGCGCTATTACACCAGCTTCGGCCCGATCCGGGTGGACGTGGGCACGCCGCTCAACCGGCGGCCGGGGGATTCGCGTGTCGCCGTCTATGTGTCGCTGGGGCAGGCTTTCTGATGGAGGCGGACGACCAGCCGGTCGCGCGCGTTCGCCGGATACGCCCGTGGCGCTGGCTGGGCGGGCTGCTGCTGCTGCTCGTCGCGCTGATCGGCTTTGCGTTGTTCGCGATCGATACGGATCCCGGCCATCGCTTTCTGGCGGACAGGATCGCCGGGCTGTCACCAGACAATGGCCTGCGTATCCGCATCGGCCGCATCGACGGATCCGTCTGGAGGCGGACGCGGCTGCGCGACATACGCCTCTACGACCCGCGCGGACTGTTCCTTGAGGTGCCGGAGCTAGCGCTGGACTGGCGGCCCACGGCGTGGATGGCGAACCGGCTGGAGATCGATCGCGCGGAAACCGATCTGGCCATCCTTCACCGGGTGCCGAAGCTGCGTGATACCGGGCGACGCCGGCCGCTGCTGCCGGGGTTCGACATCCGCCTTGGGCGTCTTTCCATCCGCACTCTGCGGATCGAACCGGACGTGACGGGACGACGCCGCACCGGCCGCATCACGGGGCGGGCGGACGTGCGATCGGGCCGGGCGCTGATCGATCTTGCCGTCGCCACCAGCGCGGGCGACCGTTTGCGCCTGCTGCTGGATGCGGCACCCGATGCGGATCGCTTCGATCTTGAGGCGCGATTGATCGCCCCCTCGGGCGGTCTGGTGGGGGCGCTGGCGGGCACCCGGCGGCCGATGGCGCTGATCGTGACGGGCGATGGCGGCTGGGCGGCGTGGAAAGGGATGGCGCGGCTGAACGTCTCCGCCCGCCGTATCGCCGACCTGGCGCTGGAGGCGAGGGACGGGACCTATGCCCTGTCCGGTATGCTCGCCCCCGCGCCGATCCTGCAAGGCAAGCTGCAACGGCTGAGCGCGCCGCGCATGTTGGTGACCGGGGCGGCCAAGCTGGCCGGCCGGCGTCTCGACTCCTCGCTATCATTGCGTTCGCCGGCGCTGTCGCTGGATATGTCGGGCGTGATCGACCTGGCCGAAAGCGCGTTCGACGGCGTGCGGGTCAACGCGCATCTGCTACGCCCGCCGGCACTGTTCTCGAACATGACCGGGCGTGGCATCCATCTGCGCGTCACGCTCAAGGGGCCGTTCGACACTGCCGCGTTCGATTACGCCCTCACCGCCGATCGCGCGCAATTCGACAATACCGGGTTCGAGGGGGTGCGGGCGCAAGGGCGCGGCCGCCTGTCGAAACGGCCGATCGCCTTGCCCGTGCGGCTAACCGCGCGGCGCGTGACCGGCGTGGGCGACGTGGCGGGCGGCATTCTCGCGAACCTCGCGATCGACGGCACGCTGAAGGTCGATGCGAGGACGGTGACGGGGGAGGGGCTGGCGCTGACCTCCGACAAGATCAGGGGGCGGCTCGCGCTGCTTCTGGATCTGGCGACGGGGCGGTATGACGTCAGCCTGTCCGGCGGGCTGACGCGGTATCTGATACCGGGCCTTGGCCTGGTTGATGTGAACACCGAACTACGCGTCGTGCCGGGGCCGGGCGGGCGGGGCACCGTGGTGGAAGGTCGCGGCCGGGCCTGGGTGCGCCGGTTCGACAATGCCTTTCTGCGTTCGCTGGCGGGCGGGTTGCCGAGGATTGAAACCGGGCTCGTGCGGGGGCCGGACGGGGTGCTCGCGCTGCGGGGCCTCGTGCTGACCGGGCCGACGATCCGCATCACCGGAAACGGCATAAGGCGGCGTGACGGCACCTTCCAGTTCAAAGGTGGCGGGCAACAAGGCCAATATGGCCCTTTCACGATGACGCTGGACGGCAACATCTCCCGCCCGAAGATCACATTAGCGCTTGCGCGGCCGGTCGAGGCGCTCGGGCTCGCCAAGGTGGCGCTGAACCTCGATCCGACCACCGCCGGCTACACCTATGCGGCGCGCGGACAATCGAGGTTGGGGCCGTTCACCAGCGCGGGCGCGATCCTGCTGCCGCCGAACGCGCCCGCAACCGTACAGGTGGCAAACATCGACGTGGCGGGCACGCGCGCCAGCGGGGCACTCCGCTCAGATCCCGAAGGGTTCACCGGTCGGCTGGCGGTGGCGGGCGGTGGGCTGAACGGCGGGCTGGATTTCGCGCCCGTCGGCGGTGTGCAACAGATATCGGTGAAATTGGCGGCGGAGGGCGCGAGCCTGCCGGGGCCGCCGGCGACGACAATCAGGCGCGGAACGCTGGATGGGCTCGTCCGGCTAGATCCGACGGGCGTCATCATCCGGGGGGGCGTGATGGCGCAAGGGGTACGGAGCGGCGGCATCAGCCTCGCCCGACTGACGGCCAGCGCCGATCTGGCGGGTGGCAGCGGACGGGTGCGTGCATCCTTCGCCGGCGCACGCGGCCGCGCGTTCGAGTTGACGACCGAAGCGATGCTGACGCCGGACCGAATCACGTTGACCGGACAGGGCACGGTCGATCGCCGCCCGATCCGCCTCGTCACGCCGGCCGAACTACGCAGGGAGGGAGACGGCTGGCGGATGGCAGCCACCAGGCTGGCGTTCGCCGGCGGCGACGTCACGCTGTCGGGTCGTTTCGGCGGCAGCGCTACGGAGGTCGATCTCGGGCTGGATCGGATGCCGCTTGCGGTGCTGGATATCGCATCGCCCGGCTTGGGCCTCGGCGGCGCGGCGAGCGGGCGGCTCTCATACCGGCAGGTGGGGGAGGCGGCGCCCACGGGGCGCGCCGACGTGATCGTTCGGGGCCTCACGCGCTCGGGCCTCGTCCTGTCTTCCCGTCCGGTCGACATGGGGCTTGCGGCGGTGCTGTCACCGGCGGGCGCGGTCGCGCGCGCGGTGGTGGCGAGCGGTGGCCGCACGATCGGCCGCGCGCAGGCGCGCATCGCGCCGTTGCCGGCCGGCGGCGACGCCGTCTCCCGCCTGGTCAACGCGCCGTTGTTCGCCCAGCTGCGTTACAATGGCCCCGCCGACATCCTGTGGCGGCTGACGGGGGTGGAAACGATCGATCTGTCCGGTCCGGTGGCGATCGGGGCGGACATGGGCGGGCGGCTGTCCGATCCGCTCATCCGCGGATCGCTGCGAACCGATGGCGCACGGCTTGAGAGCGCCGTCAGCGGCACCATCATCACCGGTCTTGCCACCACCGGCCGGTTCGATGGCTCGCGGCTGGTGATCGATCGCTATACGGGGGCGACACCAAAGGGCGGCACCGTCAGCGGACGCGCCGCCTTCGACCTGTCGGCCGCGCGGGGTTTCGCCATGGATATCGCGATCGATGCGAAGCAGGCGGTGCTGCTCGACCGGGACGATATCGGCGCGACCGTCACCGGCCCGCTTACGTTGCGGTCCGATGGGGCGGGCGGGACGATCGGGGGCGACGTGCGGCTCGACCGTGCGCGCTACCGGCTGGGGCAGGCCGCCGCCGCCGCCATCCCCCGCCTGCCCGTGACGGAAGTGAACCGGCCGCCGGACGAAGCGGTCGAAAATGCGCCCCCGGTGCCATGGCGGCTGGATCTGCACGCGGTGGCGCGCCATCAGGTGGCGGTGACCGGCCTTGGCCTTGATAGCGAATGGCGCACCGATCTGCGGATCAAGGGAACGGTGGAGAATCCGGCGATCACCGGCCGCGCCGATCTGGTGCGGGGCGGTTATGAATTCGCCGGCCGTCGTTTCGATCTCGATCGCGGGGCGATCCGGTTCCTCGGCGACGCGCCGCCAGATCCGGTGCTGGATATCGTGGCGCAGGCGAACATTCAGGGGCTGAACGCCACGATCCGAGTGTCCGGCACCGGGTTGAAGCCCGATATCGACTTCACCAGCATCCCCGCGCTGCCGGAGGACGAATTGCTGTCGCGGCTGCTGTTCGGCACCTCCATCACCAACCTGTCCGCGCCGGAGGCGTTGCAGCTGGCGGCGGCGGTCGCCTCCCTGCGGGGCGGGGGGACGGGGCTGAACCCGATCAACGCGGTGCGCCGCGCCGCCGGGCTCGACCGGTTGCGGATCCTGCCGGCGGACGTGACGACGGGCCAGCGCACCTCGGTGGCCGCGGGCAAATATATCGGCCGGCGCACTTATGTGGAGGTCATCACCGATGGGCAGGGCTATTCGGCGACCCGCGCCGAATTCCAGATCACGCGCTGGCTTTCGCTGTTGTCCAGCATCTCCACCCTGGGGCGGACGAGCGCCAACGTGCGAATCTCGCGGGATTATTGATCGCCGGGCATGATCGCCCGATCCTTCCTTTCCCGATGGCGATACCGCATAGACCGCCGATGCAGCCCGAACCCGAGTACACCCCGTCTGCCGCCCTGATCGAGCGATCCGGCACGACCCTGACCAGACTGTTCGATTTCGAGGTGCGGGGCCGTAACCGATTCCGCACGCCCCCCACGGGCTCGCGCATGCCACGGCTCTACGGCGGGCAGGTGATCGCGCAGGCGCTGGAAGCGGCGCGGCGCACGGTGGATGAGGATCGCCTCTGCCACAGCCTGCATGCCCGTTTCCTGAGGGCGGGTAATGCACCAAATCCCATCGACCTTGCCGTCGCGCGCGATACCGACAGCCGCTCCTTTTCCAGCCGGCGGGTAACGGCGCGGCAGGATCGCGCGCTCATCTTTACGCTGAGCGCCTCCTTCCAGCGCCCGTCCGATGGCCCGGCCCACAGCGCGCCGATGCCCGATGTGCCGCCGCCCGAACATCTGCCGCCGCAGGAAAGCTATATAGCGCGGATCAAGGACGATCTGCCGGCTTGGGCGCAACCCTTTTGGGTGCATGAGCAGGCGATCGAATATCGCTTCTGCGAGGCGTTTCACAGCTTCCGTCACGCGCCGGAACCGCCTTCACGTCATGTTTGGATGCGTGCGCCTACCCGGCTGCCCGACATGGCCTATGTCCATCAGAGGACGCTGGCCTTCGCGTCGGATCTTCATATCCTGCACACCGGCCTGCTGCCGCTGGGGGTTGGCTGGGCGGATCGCGACCTGCGCACCGCGAGCCTGGATCATGTCATCTGGTTCCATGCCGCGTTCCGCGCCGACGATTGGCTGCTCTACGCGCTGGACAGCGATTTCACCGGATCCGCCAGAACGCTCGGCCGGGGGCGGGTGTTCGACCGGCAGGGCCGCCTCGTAGCGACCATCATGCAGGAGGGGCTTGCCCGCCTGCTGGATTGAGGCGGCGCCAAGACGCGCCGCCCCGGCGCATCAGAAGGCGCGAATAGTTACGGCGTTATCGATCACCAGTTCCGCGCCCGTTACGAAACGTGATTCGTCCGAGGCGAGATAGAGGATAAGGTTGGCGACATCCTCCGGCGCGCCGTTGCTGCCGAACGGCAGCACGCCCGTGCTGATCGTGCGCTCGTCGCCCACGCGGCCCTCGGCGAGCTGCACCATCGGCGTTTCGATCGATCCCGGATGGACCGAATTGCAGCGGATGCGATAGCCCTTCTCCTGACACATTACCGCGATCGACTTCGTCATCGAACGCACCGCGCCCTTGGCCGCAGAATACGCAAAAAAGATCGGATAACCGAGCAGCGCGCCCGTGGAGGACATGTTGATAATCGACGCGTTCTCCGCTTTCTTCAGCAGCGGCAGCGCATATTTGCAGCCGAGGAATACGCCCTCGTTCATGATCGCGTTGACGCGGCGATACTGCTCCAGCGTCACGTCCTCGCAATCGGCCATCTGCACGATGCCCGCATTGTTGACCAATATGTCGAGCCGGCCGAAGCGCGAATCGATCTCCGCCATCAGCGTGATCCAGGCTGCCTCGTCCGCCACATCGAGTGCATAGGCGACGGCGCCGTTGCCGATCCGGTTCGCGACAGCCTCGGCCGGGGCGAGCGCCACGTCCGTTACGATCACGGTCGCGCCCTCCCGGGCCAAGGCCGCGCAATCCGCCGCGCCGAGGCCTGATCCGCCGCCCGTCACCAGCGCGATCTTGCCGTCCACCCGTCCCGCCATCACCATCTCCTCGTTCGTTTGCGCCGCGTTCAGGCCGCGCCATTCTCATTGAAATAATCGGGCATCCCGCCGGGCCAGATGACGCCCCACTGCGCCTGCCCGCCATCCATGATGATAAGGTCACCGTTGATGAACCGTGCGGCGGGGGAGGCGAGATACATGATCTGCTCCGCCACATCCCAGGCATCGCCGCGCATCTTCATCGGGTTGGCCTTATGGAAGCGGACGAGCGCCTCCTCCGGATAGACGCCGAAACCCTCCGTCTCGATCACGCCGGGGCCGATGCAATTCACGCGCACATTGAACGGCGCCCATTCGGTGGCGAGCGTCTTGGACAGGTAGATCACGCCGGCACGCGCGGCGCAGGTGTGCGAGGCCTGCGGCATGCCCCGCTCGACATTGGCGACGATGTTGACGATGTGGCCGGGCGTGCCGCTGTCGCGCCAGCGCAGCGCTGCCTCCTGCATCATCCACCATGTGCCGTTCAGGTTGGTGTCGATCACCGCCAGCCAGCCCTTGCGGCTGAAATCGATCGCATTCTGGGGAAACTGGCCGCCGGCGTTGTTGACCAGCGTATCGAGCCCGCCGAAGGCATCGAACGTCTCGCCGATGAAGCGTTCGACCGCATCCGGATCGCGGATATTGACGATCGCGGTGCGGATCTCCCGCCCGGTCGCTTCGGCGATCAGCTCCCGCGTGCGATCGAGCTTCTCGGGGTTGCGCCCGCAGATCGCGACCTCCGCGCCGAGCCGCGCTGCGAGCATCGCCGTGGCCTTGCCCATGCCGCTGCCGCCGCCGGTGATGAGCAGGCGTTTGCCTGCCAGCAGATCGGGACGGAACACGGTTTCCCGTGTGGCAAGCATCTCCTCGGGGATACCGCGGCGGGGGCGACTCGGGTCGTTGGGATCGGGCCGTACATGATCGGTCGCGTTTGTCGGCATCGCACTCCCCCACACATCTCTCTTTCGGTCTTCTTGCTACGGCAGCCGAATAAAACAAGCAATTATGCTTTTTATTTTTGTTTTGCCATGTCATGAATTGCGCGGATCGCAGCGGGAAATGGCCCGTTGGCGTGGCTGAAAGCCTGCGCATAAAGCAAGCAGGCATGATGGGAAAAGGCGGAGGCGGGATGCGAACTCTGGATGGTAAGGTCGCGGTTGTGATCGGTGCTGCCGGGCGTGGCAACATGGGGCAGGTGATCGCGCGTGCCTTTGCGGCGGAAGGCGCCACGCTCATCGTCGCCGGTCGCGACGCGGAGGCGCTGGAGGCGCTGGCGGCCGAGATCGGCGGGTTGGCCGTGACATGCGACATATCCGATGAAGCGTCGCTGGCGCGGCTGGGGGAGGCCGCGACCGAGCGCTATGGCGGGATCGACATCGCGCTCAACGCCACGGGTTGGGGGTTGCTCAAGCCGTTTCTCGAAACGACACGGGAAGATATCGACCGGATCACTGCGCTGCAGTTCACGGGTGCGATCCTGTTCTATCAGGCGATGTTGCGGGTGATGCGCGACAATGGCTGCCTGCTCCAGATCTCGTCGGCGACCGCATCGATCATGCTGGAGGACCATGCCGCCTATATGGGCACCAAGGCGGGCGCGGATCACGTTATCCGTTGCGTCGCGAATGAATTCGGTCATCGCGGCATCCGCGCCAACTCGATCGCGCCGGGTTTCACGCCGACCCCGATGACGGCGAAGGCATCGCGCAATCAGGCGATCATGGACACGTTCGCGAAGGAATATCCGCTTGGCCGCGTGGGCACGAGCGAGGATATCGCCGACGCGGCCGTGTGGCTCGCCTCCGACAAATGCTTCATGACGGGCCAGGTATTGCAGGTGAACGGCGGCGTGACCCTTCGCCGCAATCCGACCAACGCCGAAATCGTGAGTGCGGTGAAGGCCGCGCGCGTCGCCGCGCAATGATTCGCGGCGTCCACCATCTCGCGGTGTCGACCCCCGATCTCGATCGGTTCGTCAGCACCTATCAGTCATGGTTCGGCTTCGAGCGGTGCGGCGGCGGCGGGTGGGAACCGGGAAACGAGCGGATCGACACGATGGTCGGCCTGCGCGACAGCGGCGCGCGATATGAGATGATCCGGCTCGGCTCGCTCTATATCGAGGTATTTGAATATCATGCGCCCGTAAGCAAGGCCGTGCGGCCGCGCATGTGTGATCATGGCATCACCCACTTCTGCCTCTATAGCGATGACGTATTCGCGGACTATGAGCGGCTGAAGGGGCTGGGCATGACGTTCAACGGGCCGCCGGGCGGCACCGCCGCGACGCGCGCGACCTACGGGCGCGATTGCGACGGCAATATCGTCGAGTTGCTGCAGATCGTCGAGCAGACCTGTACCTTCCCCTATGCGGGGGCGATCAGCACCGGGGCGACGGGCTAAAGCTCCCGAATCAACGTCCTGACGTCTCCGTCCCACCGTTCGGCCGCCTTGCGTATCGCGCCGAAGAAGGCGCGGAGCTGCGGCTGGTCGTCCAGAATCTCCAGCATCGCTCCGATCTGCGGGGTGGTATCTAGGTAGCAATAGCGGATCGCGCCGAGCCGCCCGTCCGCTGCCACCGGTACATCGGCGTAGCGGCGCAGCATCGCGTCATATTCGTCCGTCACGATGGCGACATGATGCAGGCGGGTAACACCCTTCGGCACGGTGTCGCGGAAGGCCGAGGGGCCGTCGTCATGCTGCTCGACCAGTTCGATCTGCGCGCTGCCCGATTGCGCCACGGCGGTCGAGAAGGGAACGGCCCGGGGGCTGCCGCGATGGCGCGGCTCTTCGACCGGAATGTTGCGGTTGACGAGGAAGGGGCCGACGCCGAGCGTGCGATGCCACTCATGGATCGCGGCCTCCAGATCAGGCACGACCCAGGCATATTGAATGATATCGGGGCGGAAGGGGATCATGCGTAGGCATCCTCGGCCAGGGTCATCAGCAGTCGGCGGGCGGCCTCGACGGCGCGGCGGCAACGCTCCTCCGCGTCGACGCCCGCTTTGCGGGCCGCCGACTGCGGCGCCTCGACCTCATAGGTCGCGGACGGCGAAAGCGCGCTGACGATCCGGCCGAGCGGTAGGGCGCCTTCACCGACCAGCATGCGATCGGATACCGCCTCGCGCCAGCGCGCCTCGGGCGGCACCGTCTCCGGCCCGTCGCTCAATTGCACGTAGCCGACCAGATCGGCCACGCGCGCCGCGTCCGCCGGCCCGCCGCCACCGCGCGCAAGGTGAAGGGTGTCGAGAACGAGCGAGCCTATGCCCGCCGACCGCACGATCCGCTCCGCCACGATCACGTCGCGGACGGCGGAGAAGTTGTTGAACTCGAGCCCGGCGACGATCCCGAACGTCGCCGCGCGTCGGGCGAACCGGGCGAAGCGATCGACGGCCTGCGCCTCGCTCTCGACATCATGGATATGCGCGGTCGCCCGCGTCGCACCCAGCGCCGCGCCTATGTCCAGTCCGCTATCGAGCAGATCGGGCGCATCGTTCGTGTCGAGCGGAAAAACCTCAAGGTTGCAGAGCGTAACGCCGGATGCATCGAGCGCCGCGCGCACGGCCGCCACCTCCTCCGTCCGGACGCTCGGGTAGACATGGGCCGCGGCTGCCGGGACATGGGTGAACAGACAGACCTGATCCACGCCGAGCTTCTCGGCGATGGCGATCAGGTCGGTCGGCGAGGCATCGAGCGCGGTCAGCTGGTGCAGGGACAACCGACGTTCCAAATCACCTCTCCAAAAAGACATTCCTGATTGTTTTTTTATGAGCCGCTTGATACGGCGGTGTCAACGATCGAGGTGAGGATGATGGATACAGCGACCGCAACCCGAATCATTCAGTCGATGGATTATGAACGCGGCCGGAAGGGCGCGCCGGAGGGTTTTCCCGCGCTGCCCGACATCCCCGGCGCGCGCTATGTCGACCCTGCTTTCCTGAAGCTGGAGCGTGACCGGATGTGGGATCGTGCGTGGCTGTATGCCGGCCATGCCGATCAGCTGCCCGAGCCGGGAAGCTGGTTCCTCGCGACCAACCCCGGCGCGCCGATCCTCGTGGTGCGGGATCTGAAGGGCGAGATCCGTGCCTTTTACAACACCTGCCAGCATCGCGGCGCGCCGCTGGTGGCCGAGGAATCGGGCCAGTCGCGCGGGTTCGTCTGCGCCTATCATGGCTGGAGCTACACGCTTGAGGGCAAGCTGACGGCGGTGCGCGACAAGCGGGATTTCGTCGATCTCGACTTCTCCTGCCGTTCGCTCGTCTCGGTTCGCTGCGAGCGGATCGGCAATCTGATCTTCGTCAATCAGGATCCGGAGGCGGAGCCGTTGCTAGATCATATCGGCCCGATGGCGGCCGAGTTCGCGCAATATGATTTCGATAAGCTGAGGCTCGTTGATTCGCGCAGCTATGATGTGGACTGCAACGTCAAGGTGCTGCTCGACGCGTTCCTCGAAGTCTATCACATCAAGTCGATCCATCAGAAGACGGTGGACCGCTTCCTCGATCATCGCGGCATGGTCATCACCCTTTGGCCGAAGGGCCATAGCCGCATGATCACGCCGAACAGTCGGCCGGACTGGAAGGACCCCGGCACGATCGGCATGCCGCGCATAGCCTCGGTGACCGAAGTGCCGGCGAACAATAACGTCAGCTACATGATCTATCCTAATTTCGTGATGCCGCCGTCTGACAGCGGCGTGCCGCTGCTGCAGTTCTGGCCGCTTGGTGATACGCGTTGCCGCGTCGTATCCACCTGGATCGGGCCGGATCACGATGCGGAGAATCCGCACCCGCTATGGGAGCAGCGCATCAAGAATTGGGAGCGGATCCTGTACGAGGATCTGCAGTTCGCGCCGCAGATCCAGGCCTCGCTCCAAAGCAAGGGCTTCCGGGGCATGCCGCTCAATTATCAGGAGCGGCGAATCTATCACTGGCATGAGGAGCTCGACCGGCGGATCGGACTGAACCAGGTGCCGCCCGAGGCGCGCGTGGATCAGGTGCTGGACGGCACCCAGTGGATCGAGAGTTGAGGGGCTAGACGGCATGAATTTCAAACTGACGGATGAACAGCGCGAACTGCAGCAGGTCGCGCGGGATTTCGCGCGGACCGAGTTGCCCGAGATCGCGAGCCAGCTGGAGCGCGACAATGCGCCGCTCGGCCACGATATGATCCGCCGTTATGCGGAGATGGGTTTTCTCGGCATCAACGTACCCTCGTCGCTCGGTGGGCTGGGCCTCGGCAATATCGAGGCGCTCGTCGTACTTGAGGAGTTCGCCAAGGTTTCGTCCGCAGTTGCCTTCCCGATCTTCGAATCATCGGTCGGCCCGGTCCGCGCGATCGAGCATTTCGCGCCCGCCGCGTTGCGGGATCGGGTCGTTCCCGCGGTCTGCCGGGGTGAAATGGTCGTTGCCGTATCGATGTCCGAGCCGGATGCGGGATCAGCGCTGACTGACCTCAAGACCAAGGGCGTGGTGCGCGGCGACAAGGTCGTGCTGAACGGGACGAAGCGTTGGTGCTCGGGCGGCGGCCATGCCGATGCCTATCTCGTCTATTGCCGGCTGTCGGATGATCCGGGCGCCAAGGCGATCGGCGCGGTGCTGGTGGAGAAGGACACGCCGGGCCTTAGCTTCGGCCCGAACGAGAGCCTGATGGGCTTTCGCGGCATTCCCTCGTCCGACCTCAATTTCGATGAATGCGCGGTGCCGCTTGAGAATATCGTCGTCCCCGCCGGCGGCTTTCGCAAGCTGATGGAGGCGTTCGATCTCGAACGCTGCGGCAATGCGACGATGGCACTGGGTCAGGCGTCCGGCGCGCTGGAGGATATCCTCGCCTACGTCGTCGAGCGCAAACAGTTCGGCAAGCCGATCGCCGAGTTTCAGGCCGTGCAGATCAAGCTCGCCGAGATGCAGATGAAGGTCGAGGCCGCACGGTTGCTGATCTGGCGCGCCGCCGCAAACGCGGAGGACGGGCTGCCGTCCGTGCTGGACAGTTCCGTCGGCAAATGCTTCGCCAATTCGATCGCGCGCGAAGTGACGGGCGATGCGCTCCAGCTTATGGGCGCCTACGGCTATTCAAAGGAGTTTCCAATGGAGCGGCGGCTGCGTGACAGCTGGGGATGGGGGATCGCGGGTGGCGCGATCGACATCCAGAAGACCAACATCGCAGGCGCCATGCTCGGCCGCCGTTTCGATCAGCGTCGCTGATGACGGGGACGCGCATCGCAAGTCTGGACGAGACGAAGGAGGCCGGTGGCACGCCCGTAACGGTGGACGGGCGCAATCTGCTCGTCTGCCGGTCGGCGGCCGGCACCTTCGTGATCGAGAATTTGTGCAGCCACCAGAATGCAAAGCTCGAGGGCGGCAAGGTCAAGGGGCCGCACATTTTCTGCCCGCTGCATGGCATCCGCTTCGATATGCGCACCGGCGAGCCGAACGGCACGCTGACGCGCAAGCCGATCGCCGTATTCCCGTCAGAGATCGTGGACGGCGTTGTCTATGCGACGCTGGACGGCGCGGCCTGATCGCCGCGTCGCGCCTGCCCGGCACGCGTATAGACGAGATTGATGCTGGTGAAGGTGACGCGCTCGGTCCCCTCTGAATCGAGCACGGCATAACGGGTGATGGCGGTGCCGCGATCGTCGCGGCTTTTGGAGGGCGTCAGCTCCATGATCTCTGACGTGACATGGATGCGATCGCCGGCGCGCACCGCTTTCTTTAGGCGTAGCTCGTCCCACCCTATGCCGCACACCCAGTCGATGTCCGAATTGATTTGGTGGTCCAGTTGCCGCCACATCGCCAGCACGTAGATGCCGCTCGCTACCACATCACCGAACACCGACCCCTGCGCGAGCGCGGGATCGGTGTGGAACCATTGCGGATCGTAAGCGCGGGCGAAAGCCAGCATCTCGTCGAGCGTGACGAGCTTTTCGCCTGAACGCCGAAACTCGCCGACCGCTAAATCCTCGAATGCGCGGGTCGGTCTGGCGGGGACGAACGGATCCGTCACCGCCGGAATGCCGGATGACGAAAGGGATCAGTCATCGAGACAGCGATCGAGCGTCGTGTGGAAATGGCGCAACCGCGCCTCCTGTTCACCCCACAGCGGCCCGCGGAACCCGCGTGAGCGCGCGCCCGCCTGCACGATCGGCAGCAGATCGGAATCCTGATCGAGCACCTCGCCCATCCCCGGCGGCTCGCCGAGCCCGGTGTGCACCACGTCGGGCCGCGTCTCGCCCGTCAGATCGACGTCCTCGCCCAGGCCCATCCAACCTGGCGCACCGTAGCCCGGCACGTCGACATGACGATACAGGATTACCGTCTCGTAAGTGAACTGGTTCGGATCATAAGCGTGCGGCTTGAAGCGGTGCAGAAACACCGCCTCCGGGTGACACCCGATCTGCGCGTTGGGGAAGATGCCGAAGATCGTGCTGTCGGTCAGTTGCGCGTCGCTGAAACGATCGTAGTTCAACCCCAGCCGCGCCGCGCGATCGCGCTTGGCGGCAGCGATCGCCGCGCGGCTCGCCTGCGCGCCGCCAGTCCATGTAGCCGGATCGACGCCGGCGTCGCTCAGCAGGGCGGTGAGGCCGGGGTTCAGCCCCTCCTGATCCTCAAAATGCGAATTCGGCTGGCCGATCGGCACGAACTGGCGGCTCATACCGTTCGGATAGAGATCGATGTGCGTGCGATCGTCGATCACCCCCATCGTCTGCGGATGGATCGCATGGAGATGATAGCTTTCGTAGAAAGCGTCGATCCCGCCCTTCCAGTTCGCCGCCCAATCGGAACGGCGGTGCTGAACGACGTGCATCTCCTCCATGCGATAGGTTTCAAGCATCGGGAGGACCGGACCCAGATGCTCGGCGAGCGTCGGGCCGCCCGGATCCATACGGATGAAAACGAGGCCCGCCGCCTCCTCGACCTCGATCGAGGTCAGGTCATGATCGTGGCACAACACCTCCGGGCGAAATGTCTCGGCGTCGGTCACCTCGACATTGCGGCCGTCCAGCGCGAACTTCCAGCTATGGAACGGGCAGGAGAAGACGGCCTGAGACCCGGTATCGCCCGTCACCAGCCGCGATCCGCGATGCGGGCAGACGTTGTAGTGCGCGCGCAGCGTGCCCGCCTCATCCCGAACGACGAGGATATTCTCCGGTCCGATCTCGAACGTCATCCAGTCGCCGGGCTCGCGGACGTCGCTCACCGGGCCGGCGAGCAGCCAGCTTTTGGTGAAGATCTTGTCCCACTCGGCCTGCGCCATCGCAGGGTCCGTGTAGCGGGACGGATCGGGCCGCCGGGCACCATTATCGATCGGCGCGGCCGGCGCATCGAACGGATGCGTCGACCCGTTATGGACCTTCCAGCTTCGGCTGTCATAGTTCATGGCGTTGTCCTCAGGCCTGCATCAGGCGATCGAGTTCGGTATGGAAATGGCGCAATCGCGCTTCCTGCTCGCTCCAGAGCGGCCCGCGAAAGCCCCGCGAGCGGGCGCCCGCCTGCACGATCGGCAGAAGATCGGAGTCCTGATCGAGGACCTCGCCAAGCCCCGGC
>CAJYJW010000129.1 GCA_913775025.1 uncultured Sphingomonas sp.
CCCGCCGCCGGGGCCGCGGGCGGATCGCTCGCCGGGGCGACCGCCGTGCAGTTCCTCGATTCGTCCTTCCTTTCCGCGCTGGTACCGCTGCTGCTGATCGCGATGGTCATCTACTATGTGCTCGCCCCGCCGATGAGCGACGTCGATCGCCACGCCCGCATCGGTCGGCCGGCGCTGGCCGCACTGATCGCGGTGATCGGCTTCTACGATGGCTTCTTCGGGCCGGGCACTGGCTCCTTCCTCATCACCGCGCTGGTGGCGCTGGGTGGGCTGGGCGTGGTGCGGGCGATCGCCAACACCAAGCTGCTGAACCTGGCGACCAACTTGGCCGCGCTGATCGCGCTGATCGCGGGCGGGCATATGCTCTGGCTGCTCGGCCTGTCGATGGCGGCGGCCAACGTGGCTGGCGCGCAGATCGGCACACGACTGGCGCTGCGGTTCGGTGGCCGGGGGGTGCGGCCGCTGCTCGTCGTGATGTCGCTGGCATTGACGGTGCGTCTGCTGGCCCGGCCCGACAATCCGTTGTGGCGACTTATCTGAGCGGCGAGAGAGCGGGCGATGGCCACCAAGGGTTGGCGCATCCGCCACGAACCGTTACCCCGTCGCCCATGCACGCCGTCGCACCCGATGCCGAGACGTTCGATCGCCCTTATGCCGGCGGCTTCACCGGCGTCACGCATCGCTTCGCGCTGCGGGTCTATTTCGAGGATACGGACCTTACCGGCGTCGTCTATCACGCCAATTATCTGCGCTACCTGGAACGCGCCCGATCAGACATGTTGCGTGCCGCCGGCATCGATCAGCGCGCCGCGCATGAGGCGGGCGACGGGGCCTATGCCATCGCCGATCTCACCATCCGCTACCGCCGCCCGGCGCGGCTGGAGGATGCGCTGGTGATCCTCAGCCACGTCACCGCCATTCGCGCCGCATCCTGCGTCATTCATCAAACAGTCATGCGGGGCGGGGAAGTGCTGGCCGAGGCGGATGTCACCGCGGCCTTCGTTTCGCCCGATGGGCGACCGCGCCGCCAGCCATCCGCGTGGATCGCGATATTCGAGCAGCTCAAGGGGGATAGCCCGAACCGATGACAAATCTGCCGATCGCGCCGACGGCGTCGTTGCTTTCGCCCGTCACCCTGTTCCTGCAAGCCGATCTCGTCGTGAAGGCGGTGATGATCGGGCTGTTGCTCGCCAGCATCTGGACGTGGGCGATCATTCTCGGCCACGGATTGAAGCTGAAGCGCGTCCGCCGCCAGAGCGAAGCGTTCGAACGCGAATTCTGGAAAGCCGACGATATCGACAAATTCTACGACGGCCCCGGTAAGGCCGATCTGCCTGCCGCCAAGGTGTTTTCGGCGGGTGTCACCGAATGGCGGCGCTCCACCAGCGGCGACACGGTGGACCGCGAGGGCACGCGCGCCCGCCTCGCCACGGCCATGTCGGCAGCGATCGGGGCGGAGGTGGATCGCCTGTCCGATCGGCTGAGCATACTCGCCACGATCGGCTCGGTCGCTCCCTTCGTCGGGCTGTTCGGCACCGTCTGGGGCATCATGAAGAGCTTCACCGATATCGCCGCCCAGCAGAACACCTCGCTTGGCGTTGTCGCCCCCGGCATCGCCGAGGCGCTGTTCGCCACCGCCCTGGGCCTGTTCGCCGCCATCCCGGCGGTGATCGCCTACAATCGCCTCAGCCATGGGATCGACCGGATCGAGGCACGGCTGGGTCGCTTCGCCGATGGCTTCCACGGCACGCTCAGCCGCGAGCTGGAGCTTTAGCGGTGGCGATGGGGCCGGTCAGAGGGCGGGGCGGGCGCGGCCGCCGCGCGCCGATGTCCGAGATCAACGTCACGCCGCTGGTCGACGTGATGCTGGTGCTGCTGATCATCTTCATGATCACGGCGCCGCTGCTGGTGGCGGGCGTGCCGGTAAATCTGCCGGACAGCCGCGCCGGCGCGCTCGATCAGGAGCAGGAGCCGATCTCCGTCTCGCTCGATGATACGGGCAAGATTTTCGTCAACGACGAGGAGACGGCGGAGGCCGCCCTGCCGCAACGGCTTGAGACGGTCGCCGCGAAGGCCCCGAAGGGCGATAAGGCGCCGCAAGTGTATCTGCGTGCCGATCGCGGCCTCGATTACGGCAAGGTGATGCGCGTGATGGGCGAGCTGAACCGCGCCGGGCTCAACAAGGTCGCGCTCGTCACGGTCGGGGGCGATGCCGGCGGCGGCGATGCGGCGGGACGGGAAAGCCGCTGACGATGGAGCGGGCGGAACGCATCGGGCTTGGCGTCGCGACGGTCGGCCATGCGCTGCTGTTCGGCATCCTGTCGCTCGGCCTCGTCACGCGCGCCAAGCTGCCCCCGCCCCGCAACGAGCCGATCGACGTGGTGCTGGTGGATGCGATCGGCCTGCGCTCGGCCTCTCCGGACGCGGCGCAGGAAGCGCCCGCCCCCTCCGAAGCGCCTACGATTGCCAAGCCCGAGGAGGCGATCGCGCCGGAACCCGCCCCGCCCGAGCCGGAACCCGCCCCCGCGCCTGCCCCGACGCCGAAGCCCGCGCCGCCCAAGCCAGCGCCGCCTAAGCCAGCGCCGAAACCGGAACCCAAGCCCACGCCCCGGCCCGAACCGAAACCGGCCCAGAAACCGGACCCGAAGCCAGCGCCGAAGCCGGTCCCAAAACCCGCGCCGACGCCGAAACCCGCGCCCAGGCCCGCCCCCCCGAAGCCGGCCCCGTCCAAGCCTGCCCCTGCAAAGGCGGCCGAGGCGAAGACATCCGTGCCGGATAAAGCGGCCGCCGCACCGGCGAAAACGAAAGCGACGGACGCTGGCGATGCGCGCGATCGTCGCCGGCCGGATCGGGATGGCGGCGGGGCTCCGTCGAAGACGGCGAAGCCCGCTGGCGGCAAGACGGGGGAGAAGCCGGCCAAGCCCGCAGGCTCCCGCCTCGGCCCCGATTTTCTGAAAGGCATCACGCCCGAGAAGACCGCCACCGGCAAATCCGCCAAGCCCGCCGCCGCTGTCTCGGCCGTTGCGATGCAGGGGCTGGCGGGCGCGATCAAGCGGCAGGTGGAGCCCTGCTACGAACTGGGCTCGCTGGCCGGCACGCCCGCCATGTCGATCGTCACCACGCTGCGGCTGCGTTTCAACAAGGACGGCTCCACCGCAACCGCGCCTGTCGTGACCGAGCATAGCGGCGTCAACGGCGGCAACCAGAGCTACGTTCGCCAGATCGACGATATCGCCCGGCGCGCGGTCCTGCGTTGCGCGCCGCTGAAGTTGCCCGCCGACCTGTATGAAGGCGGTTGGGAGGATATCGAACTGCGCTTCATCCCGGGCCAGATGGGGTGAGATGCGCCGCTTCGCCCCCCTCGCCGGAGCCTTGCTGGCCGGATGCGTCGCGACCACCCCGCCGCCCCGCCCGGATCCGGCGATGGCGCGGGTGATCGCGATGGCGGCGAATCAGGTGCGGCGCTGCTACCGCGCGCCGCGTATCGGGCGCGGCGGCGGCGGTATCGTGACGGTGCTGAACGTTGCCTATGCGCCCGACGGCACGCTCGCCACGTTGCCGGCGCTGGCAGGCCAGCTTGGCGTGACGGCGGCGAATGCCGCGGCGGCCGAGGCGCTGGCGGAGGCGGCGGCGCTCGCCGTCACCCGCTGCGTGCCGCTGCGCCTGCCGGCCGCGCAATATCGGGGCGGCTGGGATTCGTTCCAGCTCACATTCAGTCCGAAAGCGATGGCATGAAGCGATCCGCCCGCCCGGCGCGTTCGCCGATGATGGAGACCATGATGCGTTCCCCCCTCTCTCTGCTCGCGACGGCGCTGATCGCCTGCGCCGCCGCGCCTGCCGACGCGCAGATCCGCGTCGACATCACGGGCGGAATCGCCTCGCCGATGCCGATCGCCATCCCGGTGATGCCGACGCCGGCGACCGCCGCCACCGCCGCTGGTGATACGGCGGGCCTCGGCGCGCAGGTGGCGCAGGTGGTGACAAACGATCTGAAGAACAGCGGCCTGTTCAATCCACTGCCCGCCGGATCGCTGCGGCCGGTCGCCTTCACTCAGGTGACCGCGCCCGACTTTCCTGGCTGGACCTCCACGGGCGCGCAGGCGCTGGTGCAGGGGTTCGTCCAGGCAAATGGCGACGGCACTCTGACGGTGGGTTGCTACCTCTACGACGTGTTCGCCCAGTCCGAGCTGACGCGGCAGGGCTTCGTCGTCTCCCCCGCTAACTGGCGGCGCGCGGCGCATAAATGTGCCGATACCGTCTATACCCGGCTGACCGGCGAGGGGCCATATTTCGACAGCCGCGTCGTCTATGTTTCGGAGACGGGGCCGAAGACGCGGCGCACCAAGCGGCTGGCGATCATGGATCAGGACGGGGCGAACCACCGCTTCCTGACCAACGGCCAGTCCATCGTGCTGACGCCACGTTTCGCGCCCGGCCAGCAGACGATCACCTACATGAGCTACACCAACAACCGCCCGCGCGTGTATGTCTACGATGTCGGCTCCGGCCGGCAGCGGCTGGTGGTGGATCAGCCGAACATGACCTTCTCGCCACGCTTCTCACCCGACGGCCGTTTCATCGTCTTCTCGATGGCGGTGAACGGCAACACCGACATCTATCGTGTCTCGGCGTCGGGGGGCACGCCGCAGCGGCTGACGACCTCGCCCGGCATCGATTCCTCGGCCAGCTATTCGCCGGACGGCGCGCGCATCGTATTCGAAAGCGACCGGTCGGGCGGGCAGCAGCTTTATGTGATGAACGCGGACGGATCGAACCAGCAGCGCATCAGCTTCGGCGGCGGGCGGTATGGCACGCCTGTCTGGAGCCCGCGCGGCGACCTGATCGCCTTCACCAAGATCGGCGGCGGCTTCCGCATCGGCATCATGGCCCCCGACGGTTCGGGCGAGAAGACGTTGACCAACGCCTGGCAGGACGAGGGACCGACATGGTCGCCCAACGGCCGCGTCATCATGTTCTTCCGCACGGGCCAGGGCAGCGGCAAGGCGGATCTCTGGTCCGTCGACCTGACGGGCGTGAACGAACGGCGGGTGCCGACCCCGCTCGATGGATCGGATCCGGCCTGGGGGCCGCTGCTACCCTGAACGTGGAGGGGACACCGCCATTCGTAATGCGGCGCGGCGGGCCGCCTGTTTTTCGAAGGAGACGACGATGACGCAATCCGTATCGACCAGGGCCGGCCTTCGGCTGCTGCTGGGCGTGGCCCTGATCGCCACCGCCGCCTGCTCCAAGAAACCGCCGAAGGAGCTTCCGCCACCGCCGCCCACCGCGGGCGAGACGACCGGCGGCGGCGACACGTCAGGCATGAACGACGGATCAGCGACCGGCGCGGCGCTGCCCGGTTCCCGCGCGGATTTCATCGCGCAGGCCGGATCTGACACGGTGCTGTTCGGCACCGACATGATCGATATCGACAGCACGGCCCGCGCAATCCTTGATCGGCAGGCGGCGTGGCTGAAGAAATATCCCGCCGTTCGCGTCACCATCGAAGGCCATGCCGACGAGCGCGGTACGCGGGAATATAATCTCGCCCTAGGCGACCGCCGGGCCAATTCGGCGAAAAATTATCTCGCCGCCGCCGGCATCTCTGCCTCGCGTATCTCGACCATCAGCTATGGCAAGGAACGCCCTGTCGCTACAGGTTCCGATGAATCGGCCTGGGCGCAGAACCGCCGCGCCGTGACCGTGGTCCCGCAATAATCCTCTCGGGCGGAACGTACCCTGGTCGCTACGTTCCGCCCGCTCATTTAAGACCGCGAAGCAAGCGAACAGAGGCCCTTATTCGTCGCCGTAGATGGCCACCTCGGGCGCACTGTCGTGGCTTATCATGCCGCGATACATGCCCGGCGTATTGAACGCCCAACCGCCCGACCCGTCCGGCCCGACGACGATTACGCCACCCTTGCCGCCAAGGTCGCCCAGCGCGTCGATCATCCCGTCCGCTGCCTCCTCGATCGTCTCGCCGGCCAAACGCACGCGGGCACATATCTCATGCGCGACCCCTAAGCGGATGAAATATTCACCGGCCCCGGTACAGGATATGGCGGCGGCGCGATTATCGGCGTAGGTGCCCGCGCCGATCAGCGGCGAATCGCCTACCCTACCCCATCGTTTCGCGGTCAGCCCGCCCGTCGAGGTGGCGGCGGCGACATGACCGGCGGCGTCCACCGCGACCGCGCCGACCGTGCCATATTTCATCCCCGAATCGAAGCCTCCGTCCGGCCGCGCCAGCATCTCGTCCAGCTGGCGGCGGCGCTCGGGCGTGGCGAACCAGTCCGGCCCGGCCTGCTCTAGCCCCTGCTCTACCGAGAAGGCATCCGCTCCCGCCCCGGTCAGCAACACATGCGGACTGCGTTCCATCACCGCACGAGCAAGGCTAACGGGATTGCGCGTGGCGGTGACGCCGGCGACGCCGCCCGCCGCAAGCGTATCGCCGGCCATCACCGCCGCATCGCACTCGATCGTGCCATCGGCGGTATAGACCGAGCCGCGCCCGGCGTTGAAGGCGGGGTCATCCTCCAGCACGCGGACCGCCGCTTCGACCGCATCGGTCGCATCGCCGCCCGCCGAAAGGATCTTGCCGCCCGCCACCAGCGCGGCATGCAACCCCGCCCGCCCCGCCGCATCGGCATCGGGCGACAGCCGGCCCCGCTCCATCGATCCCGATCCGCCGTGGATCACCAGCGTCCAGCGTGCCTGCGTCATCCTGCGATCCTTATTCCGTCGAGCGGCCGGGCACCGCCTATTTCGCCGCCTTGCGCAGCGCCAGCCGCACCAGCGCATCGAGCGTCGCGGATGGCCCCAACTCGTCCGCCGCTGCCGCCACCGCGATGCTGGCCTCCGCCGGGCGGAACCCCAGGTTCGCCAGCGCGGAGAGGGCATCCTCCACCGCGCCGCCCGCCGGCAAGGGCACGCCGGCAGCACCGGGGCCGATCGCCACCGCGCCGATCTTGTCCTTCAGTTCGTTGACAATCCGCATCGCCAGTTTGGGGCCGACGCCGTTGGCGCGCGCCACCATCGCCTTGTCGCCGCCCGCCACCGCGCGCGAAAGTTCGGCGGCGTCCAAAGTGGAGAGGATCGCCAGCGCCACGCGCCCGCCTACCCCCTGCACGCCGGTGAGCAAACGGAACCAGTCTCGCTCGGCCGCCGATCCGAAGCCGAACAGGGTGATCGCATCCTCGCGCACCTGCATCTCGGTGAACAGCATCACCTGCCCGCCGACCGCGCCGATTGCCGATAGCGTGCGCGCCGAGGCGAGGATCAGATAGCCGACGCCGCCAACGTCTAGCACGGCATGATCCGCCGCTACCTCCGCCAGCGTTCCGGACAGGCGCGCGATCATGCGCCGACGCCCGTGCGGCGGGCCAGCGCGCGGGCGCTCGCCAGATGATGGGCGTGGGTGATCGCCACCGCCAGCGCATCCGCCGCATCGGGGCCGGAAAGCTTCACCCCCGGCAGCAATCGCGTCACCATCGCCTGCACCTGCTTCTTGTCCGCCCCGCCCGTGCCGACGACCGCCTTCTTGACGATGCTCGGATGATATTCGCCGATCGCCACGCCCGCCGATGCCGCCGCCAGCAGCACCACGCCGCGCGCCTGCCCCAGTTTCAGCGTGGATTGCGCGTTCGAGTTGCCGAGCACTTCCTCCACCGCCGCACCATCGGGCCGCTCCGCGAGGATCACCGCGCCCAGCGCATCGAACAGCAGGGTCAGCCGGCGCGGCAGCTGCATCGCCGCCTCTGTGCGGATTTGGCCGTTGGCGATGTGGCTCAGGCGGTTGCCGTCCGCCGCGATCACGCCCCAGCCGGTGGTGCCGAGCCCGGGATCGAGGCCGAGCAGGATCAGGCCAGCTTCTCCATCACCTCGTCGGAGATGTCGAAGTTCGCCCACACGGTCTGAACGTCGTCGTCCTCGTCCAGCGTGTCGATCAGCTTCATCAGGGTGGCCGCATCCTTTTCGTCCACCGAGACGCTTGTCTGCGGCCGCCAGGCGAGCTTCGCGCCTTCCGCCTCGCCAAGCACCGGCTCCAGCGCCTTGGCGACCTCGTGCAGATCGCCCTGCGCGGTCCAGATCTCGTGCCCGTCCTCGCTGCTGGTCACATCCTCGGCGCCCGCTTCCAGCGCCGCCTCGAACACCTTTTCCGGGTCGCCCGCCTTGGCGGGGTAGGAAATGAGGCCAAGCCGATCGAACCCGTGGCTGACGGAGCCTGCGGTGCCGAGGTTGCCGCCGTTCTTCGATACGGCGGTACGCACGTTGGTGGCGGTGCGGTTGCGGTTGTCAGTCAGCGATTCGATGATGAGCGAGACGCCGCCGGGGCCGAAGCCTTCGTAGCGCACCTCCTCGTAATTTTCCGAATCGCCGCCCGCCGCCTTGTTGATCGCGCGCTGGATATTATCGTTCGGCATGGATTGCGCGCGCGCCGCGATCACGGCGGATCGCAGCCGCGCATTCATGTCGGGATCGGGCAGGCCCGATTTCGCCGCCACCGTGATTTCGCGGCTGAGCTTGGAGAAGAGCGCCGACCGCTTCTTATCCTGCGCACCCTTGCGGTGCATGATGTTCTTGAACTTGGAATGACCGGCCATCGAACCGTCTGCCACCTTTGTTACGGGACGTTGACGGCTCTCTAGCCTTGGGCGGGGGCGGCTTCAACCGCGGCCGCCCGGCGGGATCAGTGCAGGCCCAATGCGTTGCGGTAGGTTTCGAGCAAGGCGTCCATCTCGTCGCGTGCATCCTTCTCCATCTTCCGCAGGCGGATGACGGAACGCATCGTCTTGCTGTCGAAGCCCTGACTCTTGGCTTCGAGATACACGTCGCGGATGTCGTCGCTCATCCCCTTCTTCTCTTCCTCGAGGCGTTCGATCCGCTCGATGAAGAGGCGCAACTGTTCGGCCGCGACATTGTCACTCATGCTGTGGGCTCCCCGCCGATTCGATGTGAGGCGGTGCGTCTAGGGCCTGATCGCGCGAGGGGGCAAGCGCGTTGCGATCAGGCGCGGTTGCGCGCGACGCTCGCCTCCATGCGGGCGATCTGCTCCGGGCTGGCGGGGGACTGGTGCTTGGCCTTAAACTCGGCGTAGGGCATGCCGTAGATCTTCTCCCGCGCCGCCTCGCGATCGAGCGCGCCGCCGGAGGCCTCCGCCGTCCAGTCCGCCAGGCAATTGCGGCAGAAGCCGGCGAGGCCCATCAGATCGATATTCTCCGCATCCGTCCGATGGCGCAGGTGGCCGACGAGCCGGCGAAAGGCGGCGGCGGCGGTCTTGTCGTCGATATCGACCGTCGCGTTGGTGTCTTCGCTGCAGCTCATGCGTGTCGCTCCTTTTTGGGGGAGAGGGGCATATCGGGATCGAGCAGCCGATAGTCCAGCAACGCCTGGCGAAGCGGCTCTACGCCGGTGAAAAGATGGGTGTGCAGGCCGACCTTCGCCGCGCCGGCGATATTATCCTCCCGGTCGTCGACGAACAGAGCCTCCCCCGGCTCCAGGCCGAAGCGGGCGAGCGCGAGGCGATAGATGGCGGCATCCGGCTTCACCAGCTTTTCCGCGCCCGACACGACGACGCCGGCGAAGCGATCGAATATCGCGGCATGGTCCCGCGCGAACGGCGGCCAGAATTCGTGGCTGAAGTTGGTGATGGCGTAAAGCGGCACGCCGCCTGCGTGCAAGGCATCGACGATGGCCGACATGCCCGGCATCGGCGCCACCTGCTCGCCGAAACGCGGCCCCCACGCCGCGATCGCCTCGGCGAAATCGGGATGGCGGGCGATCAGTTCGGCGCTGGTTTCGGCGAACGGGCGGCCGGCGTCATGCTGGAAATGCCACTCTTTCGTGGCGACCTCGGCCAGAAACCCCGCGCGAACCGCATCGTCCGGGATCAGCGAGCGATAGAGCAGATCGGGCTGCCAATCGACGAGTACGTTGCCGACATCGAATATAACAGCGAAAGGCCGCCGCGCGTCACGCGGGCAGCCCATCTCATCGCCAGTCCCATGCATCGCGGCCGACCCTTCGCCCGGCCGCGCGGGGATCAGCCCTGGCGCGCCTTGAAGCGGCGGTTCGTCTTGTTGATGACGTAGGTGCGGCCACGACGACGGATCACGCGGTTATCGCGATGACGGCCCTTCAGCGACTTGAGCGAGTTACGGATCTTCATGACAAACACGCCTGCCTGTCTGCGCAGGACGGGCTGCACAGGGATGTGAAAACGAGGCGTCCCCCTATGCAACGCGGGCGCTCGAGTCAACCGCGCCAGCGCCGTCCGGCCTCTTGTTCCGGTCGTGCATCGAAATGGCGACGCGGGGCGTTGCGCGATCAGGAAACATGATGGGCGAGGGATCGCCCTGCCTGCCAGAAGGAAGCCTTACCGATGCTGTTCCGCCGCGCCATCCTGATCGGCACCGCGCTCGCCCTCGCCGGTTGCACCACCGCCGGGCCGGCGCCGGTGCAGGTGACGCGCTTCCATCTCGGCCAGCCGCTCGCCTCCGGCCGCGTATCGGTGGAGCCGGCGGATCCGACGCAGGCGAGCAGCATGGAGTTCCAGGGCTATGCCCGTGCGGTCGAGGCGGAGATGGGGCGGATCGGCTTCCAGATCGTGCCGACCGTCGCCAATTCCGAACTCGTCGCCGCCGTGACCGTGTTCCGCGGCTCGCGAGAGGCGGGCGTGCAGGGCGGCGGCTCCGGCGTGTCGGTGGGCTTGGGCGGCGGCGGATTCAGCGGCGGACGGCGCGGTGGCGGCATCGGCCTCGGCGGCGGCGTCAGCTTCCCGATCGGCAAGCGCCGTCCGAACTACATCGACATGACCGAGCTTTCCATCCAGCTGAAGCGTCGTTCGGAAGGCACGGTCATCTGGGAAGGCCGCGCGCGGACCGAGCAGCGGGCGAAAACCAATGAGGACAGCACGCAGACCGTCGCCCGCCTCGCCTCCGCCCTGTTTGCAGGTTTTCCCGGTGAATCGGGCCGCACGATCGTGGTGAAATAAGCATGGTGGTGCACATCTCGTCCGCGTTCGACAGCGGCAACATTCGGGTGCTGCGGCAGGACGACTATGCTTTCGATCTCGAGATCGTGCGCGATCATCAATCGGACTTCTACCAGTGGTTCCACTTTCGCCTGACGGGGGCCGCCGGGCGGCCTGTTACGCTGCGCATCACGAATGCAGGCGGATCGGCCTATCCCGGCGGCTGGCCGAACTATAAGGCCCGCGTCTCCGCCGATCGGCAGACGTGGCGGCAGGCCGAGACCGGCTATGCCGATGGCGTCCTTACGATCCGGCATACCCCCGCAGCCGACAGCATATGGTTCGCCTATTTCGCGCCCTATTCGATGGAGCGGCATCACGATCTCGTTGCGCGCATCGCGCAGGCACCGGGGGTGCGCCATGAGGTGCTGGGCTTCAGCCTCGACGGACAGCCGATCGATTGCCTGCACATCGGCGAGGGGCGCCGTCAGATATGGTTCTACGCCCGCCAGCATCCCGGCGAATCGATGGCCGAATGGTGGATGGAAGGTCTGCTTGACCGCCTGATCGATCCGGGCAGCACGGTTGCGCGGGCGCTGCGGGCCGAGGCGACCTTTCACGTCGTGCCGAACATGAACCCCGATGGGTCGCGTCGCGGGCATCTACGCACCAACGCGGCGGGCGTGAACCTCAACCGCGAATGGCATGCCCCGACGCCGGAACGATCGCCGGAGGTACTTTGCACCCTCGCCACGATGGAGGCGACCGGCGTCGATTTCGCGATGGACGTGCATGGGGACGAGGCGATCCCCCACGTCTTCGTGGCGGGATTCGAGGGGATACCGAACTGGACGGCGCAGCAGGGCGACCTCTACGCCCGCTATCGCGAGACGCTGGCGCGTCGCTCGCCCGATTTCCAGTTTCGCCACGGCTATGGCACGGCGGCGGCGGGCAAGGCCAACCTCTCCATGTCGACCAACCAGATCGCCAACCGCTTCGGCGCGGTGGCGATGACGCTGGAGATGCCGTTTAAGGACAATGACGACGCGCCCGACCCCGAATATGGCTGGTCGCCCGCCCGTTCGATGGCGCTGGCGCACGATTGCCTCGGCACGCTTTGGGAGATGATCGGCGATATCCCCGCGCGGCGTTGATCGTCTTCGCGAAGATGCTAGGGACGCATGCGAAACGAAGGAGACCGCATGCCCCGCCTCGTCCTGATCCGTCACGGCCAGTCCGCCTGGAACCTAGAAAACCGCTTCACCGGCTGGTGGGACGTGAACCTGACGGACAAGGGGATCGAGGAAGCGAAGGCCGCCGGACGGCTGATGGCCGAGAAGGGGCTGGATTTCGACCAGTGCTTCACCAGCCTGCAAACGCGCGCGATCAAGACGCTCAATCTCGCGCTGGAGGAGATGAACCGCCTGTGGCTGCCGCTCGAGAAGGACTGGCGGCTGAACGAGCGCCACTACGGCGGCCTGACCGGCCTGGACAAGGCGGAGACGGCGGCGAAGCACGGCGACGATCAGGTAAAGATCTGGCGGCGCTCCTTCGACATCCCGCCGCCCGTTCTGGAGGCGGGCAGCGAATGGGATCTGGCGGCGGATCGCCGTTACGCCGGGATCGCCATTCCCAACACCGAAAGCCTAAAGGACACGATCGCGCGCGTGCTACCCTATTGGGAGGAGCGGATCGCCCCCGCGCTGAAGGCGGGCCAGCGCGTCGTCATTTCTGCCCACGGCAATTCGCTGCGGGCGCTGGTAAAGCATCTCTCGGCCATTCCGGACGATGAGATCACCGGGCTGGAGATCCCGACCGGCCAGCCGATCGTCTATGAACTGGCCGACGATCTGACGGCGACCGATCGCTACTATCTATCCGAACGCTGATTGCACCGGGCCGAAGCGCCGTTTATCGCGGCGCTTTGGGGTTGGGGAACAGAACATGGCCGAGGCCGCGCCGCTGGTCGGCGTCATCATGGGTAGCCGATCGGATTGGGACGTGATGGGCCATGCCTGCCGCACGCTCGACGCGCTCGGCATTCCTCATGAGGCGCGCGTCGTCTCCGCGCATCGCACGCCCGACCGCCTCGTCGATTACGCCAAGACAGCGGTGGCGCGCGGCCTGCGGGTGGTGATAGCGGGCGCCGGCGGCGCGGCCCACCTGCCCGGCATGACGGCGGCGATGACGCGGCTGCCGGTGTTCGGCGTACCGGTGGAATCGAAAGCGTTGAAAGGCATGGATAGCCTGCTCTCGATCGTGCAGATGCCGGGCGGCATTCCGGTCGGCACGCTTGCCATCGGCAAGCCTGGCGCGATCAATGCCGCCCTGCTCGCCGCCGCCGTGCTCGCCACGACGGACGAGGCACTGGCGGACCGGCTTGAGGCGTGGCGCGCGGCCCAGACCGCCGACGTGGCCGACACACCCGAATGACGAACGGCATCATCGCCCCCGGCGCCACGATCGGCATATTGGGTGGTGGGCAGCTCGGCCGAATGCTGGCGATGGCGGCGGCGCAGCTCGGCTATCGCGCGCACATCTACTCGCCGGAGGGCAGCGGCCCCGCGACCGAGGTATCGGCGATCTGGACGCGAGGTGCGTACGATGATGGCGAAGCGCTCGCCCGCTTCGCCGCCGCCGTCGATGTCGTGACGTTCGAATTCGAGAATATTCCCGCGGGGCCGCTCCGCCGGCTGGCCGATCATGCGCCCGTACACCCCAATCCGGCCGCACTGGAAGTGGCGCAGGACCGGTTGAGCGAGAAGAACTACGTGGCGGACCTCGGCGGCGTGCCCGCCCCCTTCCGCGCGATCGATACGTTGGAGGCGCTCCATGCGGCGGTGGCCGAAATCGGCGCGCCCGCGATCCTGAAGACGCGGCGGTTCGGCTATGACGGCAAGGGCCAGGCCCGTATCGCCACCCCAGGCGATGCCGCCGCCGCTTGGGACGCTTTGGCCGGCGCGCCCGCCGTTCTTGAAGGCTTCGTGCAGTTCGACCGCGAATTCTCGATCATCCTAGCGCGGGGACGAGATGGCGAAATCGTCGCCTGGGATGCGCCGGACAATCGCCACCGCGACGGAATTCTCGATACCTCCACCGTGCCGGCGGACGGGCTGATCGCGGCCCAGCAGGCGGGGGCGATCGCGCTGACCGGGCGGATCGCCGAGGCGCTCGATTACGTTGGCGTGCTGA
>CAJYJW010000130.1 GCA_913775025.1 uncultured Sphingomonas sp.
AGCACGCCGGAGGGTTCGTGCTTTCGCGGATGGTGGCCGACCAGCGAGTGAGCCGCTAGAATGACGTCTATGGCAGCCAAGCAGCGTGATCTCTTCGTGATGGACAGCCCGCTCCTCACTGACGTTCGTGGCGACCGGACGCTGATGGCGTTTCCGTTTTTCGCGTTGAGCAAGGGCAAGTGGACAAAGCCGCTCGCCTATGAAAACGGATCGGTGTCGATTGAGATCGTCCCGACGGCCAAAGGTGCTGCGACGATCTACGACAAAGAGGTGGTCCTCTATATCGCGAGCTTACTGATTGCGCGCTAGGAAGCTGGCGAGGAGGTTGGGCACGAATTCCATTTCACCGCACACGACCTGTTCTGCGTTACCGGCAATAATCCTTCCGCGCGTTCCTACTCTCGCCTGTCGCAGGCGCTGGAGCGTTTGCAGGGGACGCAGATCAAGACCAATATCGAGGCAGGTGGTGAAGGTGAGGAGGGCTACTTCTCGTGGCTCTCAGAAGCCAAGCTCTTCTACACGCGTAACAAGGAAGCCGGTGGTGAGACGCGGCGCTTGAAGGCGATCCGGGTCCGTCTATGCGACTGGCTTTATCGAGCGATACTCCACGACCGCCAGATCCTTGACTACGCCAGTGCTTACTTTCAACTCGGGCCAGTCGAACGACGCCTCTATGAGATTGCCCGTTCGTCGTGCGCAGACGGGGCATATGAAATGGATCTGGACGAACTACGCCGCCAGCTCGGCTATCAAAACTCGCTTCCGCACTTCCGGCACGCATTGAAGGCGATCGTTGAGGCTGACGCGATCCCTGACTACCGTATCGTCCTGATCGGCGCGGAAGCCGCCTCGCCGCGTAGCCGCGCCCCGAGCTACAGCAAGGTACGGATCGAACCGCGGCCGACGTTGATCACAGGCTGATTACCGCCCGCCCGTGCCGCATGATTCGCGCCCATCCGCGAAAGCACGAAATCGTAGCCGGTTTCATCCGCAATAGCACGAATTAACCATCCGACGTTCATCCGTGAAAGCACGAGTCCGCCACGCTTCATCCGAGAAAGCACGAACGATTTTGCTTGCTCATCCGCGAAAGCACGAACGGTTGTTCTTTCGTCGGCAGAGTTAATTCTGCAAAATTACGTCGCAGATCGTCGGGAACGATGATCGGGATTCAGGGAGCGGCCGTGACCACATAAACGAATGCCCGGCCGAAGCCGGGCACCCTTGAGACTTCTGATGTCGCACGCGGGCAAGCGTGAAACGGAGCCCCGAAACGGCTTCCGACATACGGGTCTTTGAGCCTTGGTTCAAGAGAGCGCGGTTCGCGCCACGGGATCGTTTGGCCTGGTCCGGCTCCACAAGAGGGGACGGAAGATGGGAGTAATGTCGATCGGGCAGGCGGCGTTCATGCACCTGGAACGGACGGTGCAAGAGCGGGCGCGAGCGCGATCAGGATCACCCAATCCGACCCGAGCGCACGTCCATCCCGGCAGCCGGCGAGCTGGCACCTTCGAGGATGACTTCTTCTACAGCTACGCCCAGGGCGAGCCCGATCGGCTCTACAAGCAGGCGGCCGAGCTGCTGAAGCGCAAGAACGCCGTCCGGCGTCTCGCGCGTGCCGAGGAGCGTGAGCTGACCGAGGATGAACGCCTCGCCACCCTCATAACCAACACCGCGCTACGCGTGTTCAAGGAGCTGACCACGCTCGCGCGGACGTGCGCCGGCAAGGTGTTCCCGACGTGGGAATGGATAGAGGCCGCGGCCGGCGTCTCGCGCGCGAGCGTCGGGCGCGCGCTATCAGCGCTCGCCACGATGGGGTTGCTCGATAAGCAGCGTCGATGCGTCCCGATCGATCCCCCGGCCGATCGGCCGAAGGCGCGCAACGCCCAGACCTCGAACGTCTATCGGATGCGCTTTCCGAACCGGTTGGTCGCCTTCCTTCCGCGTCGACTTCGCCCCGCACCGTTGCCCGACGACGTGACCCAGGCCGAGGCCGAGCGCGTCGAACAGATCGACCATTGGCGGACGTGGCGCACTCCGCGCCAGATGATTGCCGAAGACGTCACCGACCCCGAGCTGCGAGCGATCCTCGACAGCATGGCGATCACGATGGAGAGACAGTCTCAAAATAATGGTCAACCGCTCCCAGATTCTTATCTTCAAAGGATCAAACGAGTTGGCCTAGCCGGCCAACGCATCGACGCCTGACGGCGCGAGCCCAAACACGAAGCCCGTTCCACAAGATCCCCGACACTGTATGCCGCAGCGAAGGACGCGACGCTTCGCGCCGCGATGCTTCCGGGAGAAGCATGCGTTTTCTGTATCGCTCCGATCGGGACGTTGTGTGTGGCCCGAGGTCGCAGATCGTCCCGGTTTCGACGGGATCGCCCAGCCCCGAGCGATGGGTGGCGCGAGGATATAGGCCGGCGTTCCCTTCCAACGGTCCGTAGCTCTGACTTTCCTCGGCGCGATCGGCCGGCGCTGCCTTCCTTGAGGCTCGCGATCTAACCCCTGCTCGTAATCGATCCGGCGAGAGACGGCACCACGTCTTTCGAGTGACTATTCCTGATCGATAGGAAAATGGGCGCTGGCCGCCTTCTACGATCAAGCAAATAACCGGCTTCGCCTACGGTTTCCGCGGTGCGGACCCTCCGTTTTTTTGCTGATCGCGGCGCCTGCTCACCCCTTCAATTCCCATCAGGAATGAGCCTGATCGATCGAAAGGACAGGACCATGCAGAACATCGCCGAGTTTCGCATCATCGGCCGGATCGGCAAGATCTCGACCCACGACAAGGTGACGCTGTTCGGCAAGCTGATCGAGTGTGCCACCAAGGTTCAGAAGGGCGGCCTGTTCTATATCACCGGCCGCGTCCGGCAAAACGCCTACGACACGAGCAAGGGCCAGCGTTACACAGTGGAGTTGATTGCCGGTTACGATCAAGCTCTGGGCACGGCCGCAGTACAAACTGCGGTACCATTTCGCGGCACGGGTGCAATGCACTTGTAATGCATATTGCAAAGCGCCTGCCGCTACGCCATACGATGCACATACAAACGCAATGCGCAGTGCAATGTACTGCGTTTGGTCCGCGGTAAACAGTGAGGATATCATGCCGGTCATACTCGTCGGATCGATCAAGGGGGGGGTCGGAAAATCGACTACTGCCCTTGCGCTCTCATCGGAAATCCGATCGGCCGGGCAGACGGTCCATATCATAGACACCGACCCGCAGAACTCGCTTTATCGCTGGTACGAGGACTGGAAGCTGAAAGATCGGATCGTGATTGAGGACGGCCATCGCATGTCACAGAAGCAGCTGGAATCGGCGGTGTATGAGGCTTCGCGCGAGCATCCGTTCGTCATTGTGGACGTCAAAGGCGCCATGAACGAGGCTATTCTCCACGCGACCCGTCAAGCAGATCTCCTTGTCATTCCCCAGCGGGCTTCTGCAGCAGACCTCGAGCGCTCGATCGAATTCCTTGATCAGATGGAGTTCATCGAGAGCGCACGTCGGAGGCCCCTGCCCCACCGGGTCGTCTTCACCCAGCGCAATGCTGCGATCATGTCGCGCGCCGATCGCGAAATCATGGACCAGACCCGCGAGGCGGTGGAGGTGTTCTCTTCCGAACTTTTTCAGGGTGACGCCTACAAGGCCATGTTCCTTTATCGGATGACCCTGGAGGAGCTCGACGCTCACGGGCTCTCTCGCACCGAGCGTGCGCGCCATCAGGTGCAGTCGTTGCTTCGTGAGATCGTTGCTATCATTAAAGGAGCACAACAAGCATGAGCGACACTTCCGCACCCGGGCCGAAGAAGTTCGCGAGGGCGGACCGTTCCCCTGCCCCAAGCGCTCTTGATCTGTCGGACATCCGGGCCACGCCTTCGGTGCGACCGAACGCTCCGATGAGCCTCCCCGACGACTATCAAGCAGTGCCCAGCGCTCGACGTCGCCGCGTACGCGAGACGAAGAGCAAGACGCTAACTATACGGATCAAGCCGTCGACGTTCATACGATTCGACGACTTCTGCGACAGCGAGCAATTGTCACAATCGGACGCCTTCGATCGACTGCTTGACCTGGCGACGCGTCCGCAAGACTGAGATACTGACAAGCGCAAGCAAATTGCAGCGCGAAAGCGCATTGCACCTGTACTGCGCTTTGTATAGCGTACGACTATTGCGTCTTTTGCGCTCGGTCGATCGTCATTTAGGGAGTGGGAGCTAAGGGGGTCGGGCGACCCACGAGGCGTGGGCTACATATCGACTTTGCGGCCCTGACTGGGGCGCATGTAGCTACTGGTTCAGTTTGCCGATTGGATGGAGGTCGGGACCGGAACATAGAGGTGAGTGAAAATGCTTAGTGAGCTGCAACGGACAGCCACAACCCACGACATCCCCATGAGCGACCTATTCGACGCCGCGTGCGATCGTGCGTCCTGCTGCACGACCGTCGTCCATTCATTCGTACCGTCCGTTTCGGCGGTGCGAAGATGACGCGGAAGATGCTCAATGAGCCGATGAGTAGCCAGCGCAAGAGCTTTGAGATGCTGTCGCAAGCCCTTGCACTTGTCATGCAAAATAGCAGTACAATGCGCCAGTAGTTTGAAAAGCAGGACCCGCTGTGAGCTACCGACCTGCTCGGTCGGTTGCCAACGCGGACAGTCCGGAGCAAGGAGCAAATCGAGTGGTAGCGGTTCTCGACGCCGCTAGCCTTGGCTGAAGTGATCCGGTCCTGGTGGCAGCGAGCCCCGGCGACGTCCGTCCTCGAGCTTAGCGCCAGCAACCGGCTCTTGGTCACGCAGCTCGGCCGTGTCATCGCCTCGCAGCTGCACAATATTGATCTCCCGTTTGCAAGCAGCGCCAGATGATGGCCAGCACATTGGCAGATAATTTGAGCAGGAAGTCAGGCTGTTTGCGGGCAGACGCCGGTACGGTTGCAAGCACCAACACCTATCGTTTGGTTTTATCGGTGTGTGGGATCAGGTCGGATCATAGAGCCCGACGAACTCACGTTCCGCATAGTAGCGGATTTGCCTACGACGAGCGGGTGCTGGCCCTGCCGCAGCAGCAGGAGATCGTTGGGGTTCATCCGCATGATTTCATCGGGTGTCGCCAACCGGCGGGCGGCGACGTGACCGCTGGCACTTTCCGAGCGGGTGCTGTCGCTGAAAATGCTCGCCGGACCGGACGTGCCGAACGTCTCATATTCGATGGTGGTGTCGCCGATCGTGCGCGACAGCATGTCGGCAGTGGCAAGATCGTTGACCCCGAGGTCTGGATCATGCCGGCGTTGGACATGAAGGTGCCGGCACACTCGCCATAGGTCGCCTTAAGCTGGTGCATGTCTTGGAGGATCGGCCAGAGCTGCATCCCGTAACCCGCCATCAGTCCCATCGCGCGTTCCACCGGATCGAGGCCGCCGAGCGCGGCGAACTCGTCGAGCAGGAACAGAACCGGGCGTTCCGGCCGGGCAGGGGAGCGCGCCATATCCGTGACGGCTTGGTTGACCAGCAGTCGCAGCCAGCGGGCATAGGTATCGAGCCGGTCGGGCGGTAGGCACAGGAACACGGTGCCCGGTCGTTCCTTCAGGTCCGCAAACCGGAAATCAGACGCCGACGTGCTGTCCACAATGCGTGGGCTGTCGAGAAAATGGGTATGGCGCTGGGCGGACGACAGCACGCCCGCGGCTTCGCGATCGGACTTGCTGAGATGGCGGTTGGCGGCGCGTGCGATCAGGCCGTGCGCACCGGTGCTGGCTTGCATGTCGGCGAGCAGCTCGGCGAAGCCGGCGGGATCGCGGGTGAACTTGTCGCGCACGGTCGCCAGCGTGGCGAGGGCAGGGGGCTCGTGGATGACGGTGTGCAGGATGATGCCGGCGATGAGCGCCTTGGCTTCCTCGTTCCAGTGCGCCTCGCCTGATTGTCCCAGCGCATCGTGGACCAGTGCGTCGGCGATCGTCTGCGCATCTTCCGCGATGTCCGGGCTGACAGCATCAAGCCACGCCAAGGGGTTATAGTGGGCCGCTGGACGCCCGGAGACGCCGAAGGGGTCCAGACACACACATCGCCCTTCCTGACCCGCGTGCGTGCCGTAACGCGGGCATTCTCGCCCTTGGGGTCGATGCAGATCACCGAACGGTCGAGCAACAGCAGGTTGGGGATGATCGTGCCGACACCCTTGCCCGATCGGGTGGATGTCATCGTCAGCAGATGCGCCGCGCCGCCATAGTGGAGGAGCTTGTTGGTTCGGCCTGATCGGCCGATGATAAGGTCGCCGTCACCTTCCATCTTCGCCAGATCACGCCGATCGCCGAAGCGGGCCGAACCCATCAACGTATTGCCGCGGCCCTTGCCCCGACGATTGAACTTTCAGATCGCGAACAGGGTGAGGCCGGTCAGCAAAAACCGCACGTCGGTCGCGATTTCGCCGACGCCGGAGATCCCTTTTCGCCAGCTATTGCTTGCACCAGCACGACGAAGGCAATGAGCAGCGCCTATAGCGGCCTGATCCGGCGAAGCGCCATCACGAGCTAGGTCCTACGGGTGTGATCGCAAGGCTCCGATCGGCGTCGGGATGATCGTGCAATCGGAGGATGATTTGCGTCGCCAGGTCGGGCGGCACCGCTTCGTCACGCAGCATGTCGAACAGCGCGTCCTCAACGGGGGAAAACACCAGCCCTTCAATGACGTTGTTGTGGCGGGCATCCGCGTCCGCGTCGCGCCATTCCTGCTGTTCGACCGGAGTACCGCGGACATAATCCAGCGCGCGGACCTCTGCCCTGATGGCTTCTACATCAAGCTTGCTCATCGCCCGTTTCCAATGCTTCCGCTTCCGTGTCCAACGCTCGCCTGCCGGGTAGCTTCCAAAGCGCCAGCATGTTGTTGGCGGCGTCTCCTTGGCCTTGCCGACCAGCTCGAGCAGCGCACCGTAAATCGTCGTGCGATTGTCGTCGGTCGCGATCTTCAACAACAAACGCAATCTGGACGCTTTGAACACCCCGTCCGGGTGGCTCTGGTAGCAGCCAGTCACGGTAAAGCCGACGATATCGAAGGCGTCTCATCCGATCGATTTCTCAATATTCAGAAGTGCGCTGAACGAGCGAAACGGGCCTGACCGGAAGGGCTACTAACCACGCTCGAGTTGCGGGATATTTATCGATGCCGATTGCCCATACATTGTGGTGCAATCGGCATCGCCATCGGCCGTCGCGTCGGTTTCCAGCTTAGCCAAAAACCCTCTGATCGAGCGTCGTTCGACAAAGCCTGGATCGGGTTGCGCGATGCCCTTGGGTTTGGGTGCAACGAAGCAGGCCAACGAACACGAAATCATTGATCCAACCATGGCCGAATGCGAGGCGGATACCGTCGTTGCCGAAGCGGGCAGGGGACCCAGGAGGGATAGCAATGACCGACACCACATTGGCAATGAACGACGACCTGATCGGCCTGTCTTTGATGAACCTGATCGGTGGTAATCCGAGCCTTTCGAACGAACGCGTCGTCACGTTCCGTTACATGAAAACGCGCTAGCGCGACGAGGTGCTGGTGGCGATCTAAGGGAGTGGATTTGGCCATGCCCAATCAGCCATCTGGAGTAGCCCCTCCGTCTGACAATCTGACGTGTCCATGCGGCTGTGGATTGGTGGTAAAACGAACGGGCTGATCCTCATCGAACCGGTCGAGGATCCGGGAATGGCGATGCTGTTCCATGCGGGACGGAACAGCTTACCGGTACCTCGTGCACTGGCGTTTCGCCTTGGCTAATGAACCTGATCTGCGAAGGTTTGGATGAGCGGTAAAGGAGCGCGCACCAACGTGATCTCGCCTATCTTATGGATGACCAAAACTCGCTGCCGATCGGCCCTCTCGCTGCAACAGAACCCATCTCTACTGGCCGGCTATCATGCCGGCCTGACGTCTCCGCCGGAAGCAAATAACGACGCCAAGATCGACCGATTGACTACTTTGAATATGAGTAGCCGGTGAAGGGAGAAAACAAGCACACCTTACGCAAGCTGCGCTTGCTGATTTTACTGTTTGCTCAATAGGTTAGCGCGCGGCTACGTGCGATTACATCGTCTTACGAAATGTCTTACGTTGTAATACGCCAGGAAATCTGCGGGTTTGCGCGTAAGACGTTGTCATACGGAACCGGCGCCCAGCATATCTAAACGACGTTGTCCGGCGTCCCTTCCTCAGCTATGAAAAGCTGCTTTTCGAACGACCACCAGCTCCACTGCTAAGGGAGTTGGATTTTGAATACTATGAAACCCTGGACGATACGGGTCGCTGACGACGTGCGTGAACGCGTCGAGGCAGCAGCAGAAGCATCGAATTGTACCCCATCCGAGTTCGTTCGAATGGCGATCGTTCGGCACCTAGACGATGCTAGGGTCAGGACCCATTGATGTGAGCGTCGCGATCTGATTCAGGCTCCGCGAGGAGACCGGGATGAGCGACCTGTTTTGGCTGACGGACGAGCAGATCGAGCGGCTGCGGCCGTTCTTTCCCAAGAGCCACGGCAAGCCGCGTGTCGATGACCGGCGGGTGCTGAGCGGCATCGTGTTCGTTAACCGCAACGGCCTGCGCTGGCGCGATGCACCCAGCGCCTACGGGCCCCACAAGACGCTCTACAACCGCTGGAAGCGTTGGGGCGAGGCGGGCGTGTTCACGCGGATGATGGAGGGGCTGGCTGCGGTCGGCGCCGAGTCGAAGACGGTCATGATCGACGCGACCTACCTCAAGGCGCACCGCACGGCATCGAGCCTGCGGGTTAAAAAGGGGATCTCGGCCGCCTGATTGGGCGCACCAAAGGCGGCATGAACACCAAGCTCCATGCCGTCGCCGATGCGAATGGCCGCCCCTTGAGCTTCTTCATGACGGCCGGACAGGTCAGCGACTACACCGGCGCGGCAGCGCTGCTCGACGATATGCCGAAGGCACAGTGGCTGCTCGGCGACCGCGGCTACGACGCCGATTGGTTCAGGGACGCTCTCCATGCCAAGGGCATCAAGCCTTGCATCCCAGGCCGACGATCGCGCAACGAGCCGGTCAGATATGACAAGCGCCGCTACCGGCGTCGCAGCCGCATCGAGATCATGTTTGGCCGTCTCAAAGACTGGCGGCGAGTTGCCACCCGCTACGATCGCTGCCCCACGGCCTTCTTCGCTGCCGTCGCCCTCGCTGCCACCGTCATCTTCTGGCTGTGATCAACGAGTCCTGACCCTAAAGTGCTATCAGAAAGCCGGCGTCGCCATCTGCGCGTCACCGAGTATATGCAGCTCGCGCTCGATACGATCATACGCCGGCAGCACCCGGATATTCGTGATAAGCTCATCGAGGAAGCGAACCGCCGCATGGAGATGCACCATGGCGCGTGATGACTATAGAGAGCCTCGCCTCGACATCCGGAATGACCACCGTCCGATCCACCGGGAACATCATTTCCCACGCAGGAACGCGCCGCTAAATTTGGGCAGTTTTACCCGTGGAAGCCAGCGCCTGAATCCGCAAAAATTGATGTGGCTGCAGGGCACAAAATTGCTCTTGTACGTCTGGCTTGGCGTGTTCGCGATTGCCTACTCTAGGAGCCGGTCGCCGTACCGGCCGTGTCCAGCTCGGAGCAGAGGTTCGCCTTGCGTCAAAAAGGCCAGCTTTCGCTGACATGGCTGCCCATTCCGGTCAGTGGAACGTAGAGCGGTTCCGCCGAGATCGGGCAACAGACACACCTCTTTTGTGCCGAACCAGCAATAGCGATTGCGCGCGATCAGATCGTACATGCCGTCGCGGACGGGCTTTGGAACGAACCGCATTAATCCGCGCCAGCGCCACGGTGCTTCCATATGGCCAAGCAGCGCCAGACCTGCATCGGATCGTATCAAGGCGACGCCTTCGACGACGACGAGATATGTCTTCTGCAAATCCCGCTCATCGAACCCGTATCGTGTCGCCAGCGCCAGCTCAACCAGCGACCAGACACCGACGAAATGGAGCCGGGTATCTGCCTCATTTCGTAGCAGGAAGCACACCCACCTGCTGCACGGGATACAGCGTGTGTCGAAGACGATTGAGACTGGCGAGATACCGCCATAGGTCACGATCAACGGATACGCGATCAACGCCCATATCGCACAAGGGGTGACGACCGACGACGGCATCATCGTGCTGCGCTTTTCCGAACGTCGTTAGCTCAGCGAACACCCGTTCTGCATCGCGCTGATTTGCATCCCCGACAAGGTATCGCCGGTCGTCGATAAGGCCTTTGGCATTGAGCGCGGCATGACCCGTAATAGCGGTGGCAAGACGTCAGCCTCCGACGTCGACGGGCGGGATGGGGAGGGGGCGGAAATACAGGTACCGGACTGTATCCAGCCCATCGATACCGCGAACGCTATGCGCGCCTGTTCCTCACGGTCGATCAGCTAGGCGGCCTAATGAACAGCTGCCAGCGCAGCCTGTGATCGCATAGTTGCACGACCACAGGCTGAGTGTGGGTTTTAGGCTTTCGTCGTGGCGCGCGGTTTGCGACCAAGACCGATCGTCTTGGCCATCGCACGGCGGCTTTCACTGTAGGTGGGAGCAACCATCGGATAGTCGGCCTTCAGGCCATAACGCTGCCGGTACTCGTCCGGGGTCAGGCCGTGACCAGTGAGGTGGCGGCGCAGCGTCCGGTAGGGCTTTCCGTCGATCATCGAGATGATGTAGTCCGGCGACGCCAGTGACTTACGGACCGAGACCGCTGGCGTGTAATCCTGCGTTTCGTCCGCAGGCTCAGGCGTCGCCGCATCTGGCGTCTCAAGCTTGGTCAGCGTGTCGTGCATCGCTTGCAGAAATGCAAGAACGTCACTCGTCGTCGCGCGCGTGTTGGTGTTACCGAGCCATGCTACCGTCAATTCGGTTGCGAGTTCGATCGTATTCGTCATCTCGGTCATTTATCATACCCAATACTAAAGCTTTGTGCGCTGCAGGTAGGAAGCGCTGCCTGAACGCGCAACAAATGTTGGTGCGTCACTGCGACGGCTGCAGACTGATCCCGCGCCGCTGCATTTCGGCGTTGGCGATTTGCTTGATGGGATTGTCCGATTTTGCCTCGAAGATATCCGCGAGATCGAGAAGGTCATCGTTGTCGAGAGCGATGATTGCCGTTTCGATCGCGGCCATACGCTTCTCTATACGCTCGCCTTGGCTGGCGAGCCGCTTCATCCTGGTTCTGAGCATATGGTTATCCTATGGAAGGCTTACTGACTGGCGTCCAGCCCATTAAGCTACGAATCTGTTATTATTCTCTGCGAACTGAACAGTCTTTGACGCTGCGAACCATAACTATCCATCAGAATAGGCCATCTTATCATGCATTAAATGCAATGCCGGGCAGCTATAAAAGGTCTTTCGATCAAAAGAGGCTGCCGCCGAGTTGTCAACGAAAGCAGGTTGGCGGGCATACCGAGCACCAGTCTCGTGATCCGACTTGCGTAGCGACTGCCCAACGAAGACGTAAGGCACGGATCAAAGCCAAAGCGCAGAATCATCGTTCCTACAGGGACTGTGCCATACACCAGAGCAGCGTGGTTTCGTTGACACCGTTGAAGCGCGGTTAGCGCCTCCCACTGCGTAAGAAAGCTCGCTTATGTGCCCAAAAATCGGGCGGGGAGACTACTGTCGTCGAAAGCACGAATCTTCGGCGTTGACGTCCACAGCGGTATAAGCAAGACGTTGAAAAACAACGATATCTTAGATCGGGATTTTGCAGATACCCCCTGAAACAGCATGGATTCGTGCTTTTGACGACACTTGCTGGCGGCCCTTTGGTAGCGGCTGTGCTGGACCAGTCGTCATGGTTTTTGACCAGCTAGCTGACTGAACGCGTTCCGCCCGACGTTCAAAGTCGATCGCCTTAGACTGGCAGCGCGCGCTGGGCGGCTTGGGCCGACATCATGCACGCCGACCGGGTGCCCGTTATATGTTCAACCGGAAGGCGCTGCTGATAATCGCTGCAATTGCGCTGTGCGCAGGAACCGCCTTGCATGTTCGCAAAAGGTTTGCGAGGCAGCCTGTGCGGTACGGTCTATCCCGTCCGTGGGGCGTGGAAACCCCATATCACAAGTGCCGGTCGAGACCTTCTCGGCCGGGCGGCTGTCGCGCATGTCCAAGGTTCTGCCCAAAGGCGGCAGCGCCTTGTGCTTGTGCAGGGTTTCCAACGCCCGGCTTATGCCGGGCCGCCTCTTACTTTTTAGGGAGGTGGAAATCATGCCGATCGACTTTTCGAATGACCTGCACTCCGCAGAGCTTAGCGATGCGGCCAGCATCCTGAAAGAGTTTGCCCGGTCGCATAATATGACCATGAATTCTGCAATCGTCATCATGATGGCTGCAGCGTGCAACGAAGGAGGGCCTCAGACCATATATGGCCTTCAAAAAGCGGCGGATGCGTTCGTTAATGATCGGCTGAACGTTAACACTCCAAGTAGGCAGCAACGGCGTTTGGCGGAAAGGAATTTGGCTAAGCTGAGAGCTCTAGACCAGAAAATTTCTAGGTTAGAGGGTTCTGAACAGTTCCGTATTTTTGATTATGATGGATGACATTCTATCTTTAAGGAGTAGCGTTAACCTGACACGGTTACTATTCCTATCGAATATAATATATATTTTATGGAAATAGTGTAACCTACCAGTATGCCTGACGTTGCCGACGGATCGAAGCTTTTTGGGCATTGGCAAAAGATTGGGTTGCGATCGCAATATTGCCCTACTTGGGGTCCGGTGAGAGGATGGTCAAAATCGTACGCTAAGCCCGGCGACCATCCCGATTGGGATGGTGGACCGGGAAAGCCGGATCAGAGCGTACGAGCCAGCGGCAGAATGTAGTCGCGGGTTGCTGTCGGTGCGCAGCGCGAAGCTGTCGCGGTCGATGCCGGACAGGTGCGCGAGCATCGCCCTATACGCCCCTTTCCTGAGAACGCGGGTAGATCGCAGGAAATCTACGAGGCGTCCTCAGATTTGAGCCCCAGCTTCTCCAGAAGGTAGTCCTCAGTCATGCCCGGCGCTGCTCCGGTCCAGTGGAAGCAGAACGCTGAGAGGTCCTGTACTCCTGCCGCCTTAGCTATCCTGACAACCAACAGCATACACCACAGATGGGCCTCCATGCAGAAATTGGAGTCATCAAACACCGCTTGAAAGCTTACCGTCATGTCTTGGATAACGAGCGGGATCGGCCCAAGCATCGCGACCGATGAGGGGTCGAAGCGGGGATGAACCGTATCGTTCCGCAGCTGGTATAGTTCTTTGATCTTGCCGAGGATAAGGTCATGATCCTCCAGCGGCCCGCCAAAGGCCAGCTGAATGAGGTCTTCCAGTCGCTTGAGCAGAGAGTCCTTTTCCTCGCTTCTGGCTTTTACGTCAGACCGCTGGTGCTTGTTGGCATAGACGTGAAAAAAAACGTTCGTGAACGCCTCTACGCCCGTCAGACTCATCAGGAAGGATTGTAGACCATAGGAGCGCAACAGTTCTTGCTCAGTGGTTCCTCCCATTGCCCCCAGGTTGCCCCGAGCGGTTTTGAAGTAGATGGTTACGAGATCGAACGGTCGCTCCAGGCGGATCGCCTGGTTGTAGGGCTGCCCGTCCTTGTAGATCTGTTTGATGCTACCGTTGGGATTCGTTTCGAGCATGAAGTTCGGCATACAGTCGAGTAGCAGCTCGTCTCGAGGTTGCGAAGGGCAACGCATGGTCGAGTTCAGATTTTCAATGCGCGGCTACGTGTTTCAGCAAGGGCTCAAGGACCTGCGCCGCGCCTTCGACGCCACAATGCAGGCCGTTCACACCGTGCATGAGAATGCGCAAGCCGACTGGCTGCGGGACAGCAAAGCCATCGAGGCGGGGCAGCTATCAGCCAACGTCTTAGAGAACGACCACTTCCTCTACTCGCGCGAGACCCTGCACAAACTTCTGATTGAGCAAGCTGCCGCTGCCATACCCGTAGCGATCAATGCCTACGTCGTCATGCTTCACCATTATTGGGAGAAGTCAGTCGATGACTGGCGCAACGCCACGAACCACTACAAGCACACTCGCGAGTATTATTGGCTTGAAAGCAAGGGACTAACTCTGGATCGCGAAGGATTGGAGTTTCTTCGCAAGGCCACGAACACGATCAAGCACAACAATTCAGAGCTTCATAAGGATCGGCCAGAGCTGTTCTGCATGGGCGCAGGAAACGCAGTTCGTCCGGACTATGCCGGCAGTCTGCGCCTACCCGATACGGAGTTCATTCGGCTCCTTGAGGCGGTTCAATCTTCTGGCTTTAACGTCACGACTGATTTCGAATTCGGGCCGCGCTAAGGGTCGGAACTCATTGGTTATAGCAGTATGGCCGCACACGGCTTTTCCCGTTTGATATCCATCACTCACCCGCCTTTCTGCGCTGCCGGTCGATGCAGGCTGACGGTACGACCGCTGGTGTTTCTTCTCACAAAGGAAGGTTCAGGGAGACAGCCGAGAAGTTTAGGACGATCGCGTTCCTTGCGGCTGACTGGATTTCCCAAAATCCGTTCCCGGATGGGTTTCCCGAAATGGCCCGTTGAGGATGAAGAAGCGGGACGCTCCGCAAACGTGCGTATGTATAACGGAGCTCCCATCCGGCTCGATCGGCATCGAACGATGTCACCTATCCATCATACAGCAAGCCAGCCAGCTGAGCCACCACAGCCTCTTCTGCCTGTGCTACATCCACCGTGGCGATCAGCAGCCGCTGCGAACCGCCAACCATACCAAACTCTGCCCGCACTCCACCGCCATCTCCTGGCGCAGCCGGATAGAGCAGCATCAGTTCGGGCACATGGTATAGCCGGGCATAAGCCATCATCTGGTACACATCGCTCTCCTTCACGCCGTGCTTGCGCGAGGTGAGATTGGCAGACAGCTTCTTCCATTTAGTATCGATAATAGTCAGGGCGTCACCGCTGCGATGGCGCAGGATTAGGTCGGGGCGTGTGCCAAACAGGTTGCCGTCTTCCAGGTACTCCCCAGTATACGCCCCGAGGCAGCATAGGCCGCCGCCCTGCAGCTCCACCTTCACTCCGCTGTCGGCCAATGCCCGGCGGGTGAGTGCGCCGATATAAGCTTCGAACAAATCGTTCATCGGAAACAGCAGCGTGATGCCGTCTGCCGCCATGGTCTTGTGCGCCATGTCCTGCCACTCACGCTGCAGCAACAGCCTGGCCAGTGCGAACAGGCTGGTCCAGCGCTGATTGCTGCGGTCGATCCGTACCTTATCCCACGGCAAGCGTGCCACCGGCATTAACGGAATTTCGGCCAACACATGGCGCAGCTCCACCAGTCGGCGCTGCGTCTCGGCATTGCCTACATGCCGGGCGAGGAACACCACGGCCGCCGCCATAATCCGCATCAGCGGGGTATCGGGGTCGAGCTGGTCGAACCGACATGCCAGTCGGTCTGGTCTCACAATGTTGCGGGTGAACTGCGCCTTTACGTCCAGCGCCCCGCGCAGCGCCGGCAAGTCGTCTCGGCATTGCCGATAGCGGCGTGGCAAGCCTCGGCGCACCTCGCCAAGCAACCCGTCCGCGAAATGGCGGATTAGCACGTCCAGCAGGGTATCGTCCTGCCTGTCCATGGCGATGGCTGCGCCGGCTGACAGATCCAGTCCTAGCGCCACATCCAGCATCCGGACCAGCCGTCTGCGGACGCTGGTGTTCTCCTCTCCATCGGGCGCATCGGGATCAACCTTGGGCAGAATCTCTAGGCTGCAGCCTTCGGCCGCGATCATCCCAACCATCTGCTGCGCATGAAGCTGACTGCCGCCATCCACCAGCACATTGGTGCCCAGCCGGTTAGCACCCGGATGGGCGCGCGCGGCCGCCAGCAGGGCATCCGCCTGCTGGCGGGTGAAGCTCAGCTCACCCGTGCCGACCGGCACACTACCCCATTCGCGAGTGGGGAGGTGGGTCATTCCTGCCCAGCATCCGCATCGTTGTCTTCTTCCGTGGCCCCGCCCTCCGCTGGTGCTTCCACGCCGGCGAGCTTCAGCCAAGCGGTTCGCTTGAACTGCTTGCTTCGAACGGCCCAGCTAAAGCGGTCACGCATTTCGCGGGTACCGGGCGGCGCAGGCAGCTTCGTGCCGGTGATGAACCCATCGCCGAGCACTGCTTGAATTCGGCCCCAATCCTCAAAGAAATACTCTTGTAACAACGGAATGACTTTGTAACGCATAGTATCGTCAATGGCGGTGAAGGTATGCCCGCCGTCCTTCATGAAGAAGGCGTGACCGATAGCGTGGTCGCGATCGAGCAGATATTCTAGCCTTTGATTGATTGTCCGCAGCACCTTGCCAAGCGGGATGCCGTCCACCTCTCCCAGCAGGTCGGGCCGGGGTGCCAGTTCCTTGAAGCGGAAGCGGCGGCGCAGGGCGGTGTCCAGTAGCGCAATGGAACGATCCGCCGTGTTCATCGTGCCTACTATATGCAGATTCGCCGGGACGCCGAATTCCCGTCGGGAATAGGGCAGCCGCACGGTCAGCGCATTGGACATGCCCAGCCGCTTGTCCGGTTCGATCAGGGTGATCAGCTCGCCAAACACTTTAGAAATGTTGCCGCGATTGATTTCGTCGATGATAAGGACGTGTGGTAGTACCTCGCCTTCGCCGGCATCCTGCGCTTGCCCACTGTCGATCAGCCGCTGCAAGGCAGACAGGTTCAGCCGGGTGCGTGGCAATTCGTAAATCGTATCTAGACTGAACCGAATTTCCGGGCTGATGTCGGCTACGGGTAAGCCTTCTGGATCGTGCCAAAGCCAGCGCACGCGGCGTCGGTGACTGTAATTGCCATGGTCACGAGGTGCGTATTCATACCCCCCCTCTACCAAGCCAATGGCACGAAAGGCGTTCAGCCCTTTGCTGACGACCACCACATCCCCTTGTGCCAGCTGATTGCGGAAGCGGTCGGGTGATTTCACGTCGCCCATTTGAGGCGTAATTCGCTCTTCGGGGAAGCGCGTGAGCAGCTCCTGCAGGATGGCATCGCGACTAGCGAAGCGCGCGTCACTCCAGTCCACGTCGCGGAAGCCCAGCAAGGCATAGCTTCCCTCGATGGATTCCTCGAACACCCATGCACTGTGCGGATCATCCGCCCGGCCAAGCGACAGCTTGAAGATGCGGCGATCATCCAGCGTGACGCGATCGGCGCCGGTGCTGACCGGCTTGGCTGCTCGATCGGCCATCGCGGCAAAGATGCCCGGCTCAGCCTTAAGTCGGAAGCCTCCGGCGACCGCATCGGCTCCGCTTCCTAAATCGGGCCGCAGCCCTTCTACGAACTCCTCATAGGCGAAGTTCTGGTGAAAGGTGACGAAGTCGATCCGCCGCTCCGCGACCAACTCGCGATAGCGCTTCATCAGCGCCTGGCGACCGGCTTCATTCTCCGCGTAATCATCGTACCCATCGCACAGCTGCACCGCCTCGCGCGCGGTGTGGTATGTCTTGCCGGTGCCCGGCGGTCCATAGAGGATGAGATTGGTGGGGCCTTGCATGGTCGGACTGTCCTGTTCGTCTGTTTCCTCGCTCCCGCTCTCATCCGGCCACAGGCCTGCTCGCGGCGGCTGCGGCGGCTTCCATGCGGCAATGAGATCGCCCTTCTCCACCAGCGCTTCGGCTAGGAGGTCTGCGCCATCAGGGCCGATCACAAACCCATCCAGCTCTAGACCTGCGAGGCCGCGCTCGTTGAACGACACCCAGCCCGGCGCGACGGACACGTACCCCATCACCCCCTCGGCATGTTTGCGACCTACAGATTTGCGTCCGAACCGCACAGGGCCGCGCGTCACGTCCACGAGCCACCAGTCGAGCCCGGCATCATGGACTGCACGGGCGATGGTGCAGAAGGCGAGGGTCTGCTCGGTCGTCCAGCCGGTGCGACCATTACGGAATAGCGCGCTGCGATCGAACAGGGCGACGATGGCGGCGTCGGTCAGGGGATTGTCGTCCGCGCCGCCTTGCCCGATAAAGCGCAGATAGTAGTTGATGGTGGCGCGATAGCTAGCCAGCCCCTTGTAAAGGCTGCCCTTGATCTCGAACGCTGCGGGGTTCGGCTTGCCCGCACGCTCGTCCTCAGTCGTATAGGCCAGCGTTTCCCGGAGCTGCACCAGCCCGTCAACATCGATCTCGTCTAGGCTGCCATAAGCCTTTTCCAGCCTTTGAACGCGGGCAATCTGCGCCTCGACCGTTTTAGGACCGTAGTTCTGCCCTTCTAGCCACTCCCTAAACTCCTGCTCCCTCACGTGCCCTTCTCCATCATTCCCACGCTCATTT
>CAJYJW010000131.1 GCA_913775025.1 uncultured Sphingomonas sp.
AGCGATTGCGCGGAGAAAACGAGGAAGCCGCCGGTCAGCAGCGCCACCAGCGCCAGCATTTCCAAATTGACGCGATAGGCGCGGGACAGTGCCTCGCCCTGCCGCGCCACGGTTTCCGGCGCGGCGAGAATCGCGGCGGGCGACAACAGCGGGATGATCGCGGCGCGGGCGCGGGGTTCGTCCGCCAGCGCCAGATCGATCCGGTCGATCCGCCCGAGCCGGCCGAAACGCTCCTGCGCGGCGGCAATGTCGATCACGCCGATCGCCTGCCCCTCCGCCACCGCCGGCAGAAGCCCCACGACGCGCAGCGCCACGCGATGCCCGTTAGCGATCACGTCCAGTCTGCCACCTACCGGCACACGGGCGGCGGCGAGGGCGGCGCGAGACAGGAACAGCGCATCCCCGGCAAAGAGCGCGTCGGTGCCGGCATCCGGTCCGCGCGCCCGCGCGCCGACGAGCGCAGGGGTGACGGCGGCGGCGCGGATAGCATCGAGGCCGAGCAGGGTGAGGCGTGCGCCGTTCGCCTGCGCCGCCATGCTCACCACGGGGCTTGCATCCGTCACCCCTTCCGCCATCGCGATGCGGGGGTAGAGGCGCTCGTCGAAGCCGAGCGGGCTTGTCGCGCGGACGGCGAGGTCCGCCGCGCCGTTCACCCCGCGCACCGCGCCGTCGAACGCGGCCAGCGCCGATCCGTTGATGAGATGCACGGCAAAGCCCAGCGCCACCCCCACCGCGATCGCGAGCGCCGTCAACAGGAAGCGCGCGGGATGGGCGCGCGCCTCCCCCGCGATCAGCCAGCGAAGCGCCAGCCGCGCGGAGACGACGCCGGGTTCAGCCACCGGCGCGGGGGGCGTCGCGGCGTGCGAAGCCGCCGGGCGTCAGCGTCAGCACGCGATCGGCCACCGCCGCCGTCGCATCCGAATGGGTGACGATCACCGCCGCTGATCCCCCTTCGCGCACGGCATCGGCGAACAGCGCCAGCACGCGGGTGGCGGTCTCGGGGTCGAGATTGCCGGTCGGCTCGTCCGCCAGGATCAGCGCGGGGCGGTGGACGAGCGCGCGGGCGATGGCGACGCGCTGCAATTCGCCGCCCGAAAGATCGCGCGCATAGCCGCCACCCCGGTCACCCAGGCCCACACGCGCCAGCATCGTATCGGCGCGGGCGTTTGCGGCAGTCGCATCGGCGGAGATGAGCGCCAGCGGCAACGCGACATTCTGGCCGAGGGTGAGGTAGGGCAGGATGTGAAAGGCCTGAAAGACGAAGCCGATCCGCTCGCGCCGCAAGCGGGTGCGCGCCGTCTCGTCCAGCGGGCCGATCGGATCGCCGCCGATGCGCACCTCGCCCGCGTCCGCCTCGTCCAGCCCGGCGAGGATGTTGAGCAGGGTCGATTTGCCGACCCCCGACTCGCCGACGATGGTGACCAGCTCGCCCGCCGCCACCGCCAGGTCGAGATCGGCGAACAGGCGGCGCGGCCCCGGCACCGACTTGGCGAGGCCGCGCACATCAAGCAGCGGATCGGACGGGGAGGGCGAAACTGTCACCGCCCCCAAGCGAGCGAGACGGGGGCGCGTTCCCGCCTACCGGCGCCAATCGGCGGCTTCGATCACATACATTATCGTCGGGTTGTCGATCGGCGGAAATTTCGGGTCGATATGGTCGAGCTCAGGCCGGTAACGCATCCCCAGCCGTTCCATCAGCCCCCAGGAGGCGGCGTTGCGGCGGGTGGTGAGCGCAACCACGCGAGGTGCCGCCAACGGGCCGAACGCGAAATCAAGCGAGGCGGACGCCGCCTCCTTCGCATAGCCCTGCCCCCAGGCGGTGCGGGCCAGGCGCCAGCCGATCTCCACCTCGCCCTGCATCGGCGCGCCCGGCGTTTCCACCCGCTTCAGGCCGGCGGTGCCGAGCCGGGCGCCGTCCGCGCGGCGTTCGATCACCCAGAAGCCGTGGCCGCGTTCCGCCTGCATCGCGACCATTCGATCGATCCGCGCATCGCTCGCCGCGCGATCCTGCGGGCCGCCGAGATGCTCCATCACGATCGGGCAGGCGCATTCGGCGGCGTTCCACGCGCGATCGTCGTCGCGCCATTCCCGCAAGACAAGGCGCGGGGTCTCGATCATACCATCAGCCGCGCGGCGTGGGCCGCGTGATAGGTGAGCACGCCCGAACAGCCGGCGCGGCGAAAGGCCATCAGCGTTTCCAGCACCAGCGCGTCGCGATCCGCCGCGCCGGCCGCCGCCGCCGCCTCGATCATCGCATATTCGCCGCTGACCTGATAAGCGAACACCGGCACCTCGAACCGCTCCTTCACCCGCCGTACGATATCGAGGTAGGGCAGGCCCGGCTTCACCATCACGCTATCCGCCCCCTCGGCCAGATCGAGCGCGACCTCGCGCAGCGCCTCCTCGCTATTGGCCGGGTCCATCTGATAGCCGCGCTTGTCGCCCTTGAGCAGCCCGCCCGATCCCACCGCGTCACGAAACGGGCCATAGAAGGCGGAGGCATATTTGGCGGCATAGGCCATGATCTGCACGTTGCGGTGCCCGCCGGCCTCCAGCGCCTCGCGGATGGCGGCGACGCGCCCGTCCATCATGTCGGACGGGGCGACGATGTCCGCCCCCGCCGCCGCCTGCACCAGCGCCTGCTGCACCAGCAGTTCGCTCGTCTCGTCATTCAGCACATAGCCCCGCTCGTCGGTCAGCCCGTCGTGGCCGTGGCTGGTGTAGGGGTCGAGCGCGACGTCGGTCAGGATGCCGACCTCGGGTACCGCATCCTTTACCGCCCGGATCGCGCGGCACATCAGATTGTCCGGATTGAGCGCCTCCTCGCCGCGCGCACTGCGCCTGTCCTTGGGCGTGTTGGGAAAGAAGGCGATGCACGGGATGCCAAGATCGCGCGCCTCCCGCGCACGTGCGACGATCCCATCGACCGACCAGCGCGAGACGCCGGGCAGCGTGGCGATCGGCTCCTCCACTTGCCTGCCCCCGGTCACGAACATCGGCCAGATCAGGTCGGCGGGGGTCAGCCGCGTCTCGGCCACCATCGCCCGGCTCCAGGCGGTGGCGCGGGTGCGGCGCAGGCGGAGGTGGGGGAAGCGGGCGGTGGAGTGGCTTGTCGTCATGCGCCGCCTTCTAGGCCGCCGGCGGGATATCTCCAAGGCATCCCGCCGTCTCGCCTCGCCCGCTTGGCTGTGCCAAGAGGTGCGGGAACAGGCCCGAGGGGAACGGTGCGATGAGTTTCACGGTGAAGATATTGCTGCTCGGCTCGGGCGAACTGGGGCGCGAGTTCACTATCTCCGCCAAGCGCCTGGGGGCCTATGTCGTCGCGTGCGACAGCTATGCGGGCGCCCCCGCGATGCAGATGGCCGACGAGGCGGACGTCTTCTCGATGCTGGACGCGGATCTGTTGCGGGCCGCCATCGCGCGCCATCGTCCGGATTTCGTCGTGCCCGAAGTGGAGGCGATCCGCACCGAGGTGTTGGCGCAGGTCGAGGCGGAAGGCGTCGTGGTAGTTCCCTCCGCCCGCGCGACCGAGCTGACGATGAACCGCGATCGCATCCGCGACGTGGCGGCGAACGACCTCGGCCTCGTCACCTCGCGCTATCGCTATGCCGAGAGCTTGGAGGAAGCGCGGGAGGCGGTTGCCTACACGGGCGTGCCGTGCGTGGTGAAGCCCGTCATGTCCTCCTCCGGCAAGGGGCAGAGCACGGTGCGCGCGGCGGACGAGATCGAGCGCGCCTGGACCTATGCGGTGGACAATATGCGCGGCGACCGCCGCCGCGTGATCGTCGAGCAATTCATCGATTTCGATTATGAGATCACCCTGCTGACGGTGCGGACGCGTGAGGGCGTCCGCTTCTGTCCGCCAATCGGGCACCGGCAGGAACGCGGCGACTATCGCGAATCGTGGCAGCCGGCGGCGATGTCGCCGGCGGCGCTCGCGGCGGCGCAGGACATGGCGCGCAAGGTGGTGGACGATCTGGGCGGCTACGGCCTGTTCGGTGTCGAATTCTTCGTGAAGGGCGAGGATGTGATCTTCTCCGAACTCTCCCCGCGCCCGCACGATACGGGCATGGTGACGCTCGTTTCGCAGAGGCTGAGCGAGTTCGATCTGCACGCCCGCGCGATCCTCGGCCTGCCGGTGGGCGAGATCGCGGTGGAGCAGGCGGCCGCCTCGGCGGTGATCCTCGCCGATCGCGATGCGACCGCCTTCCGCTATGCCGGGTTGGCGGAGGCACTCTCCGTTGCGCCGGATGTCGACGTCCGCCTGTTCGGCAAGCCGGCGACGCGTCCGTTCCGCCGGATGGGCGTGGCGCTGGCGCGGGGCGCGGACGAAGGGCAGGCACGAGATCTCGCGCGGCGGGCAGCCGGGTCCGTCCGCATCGAGTATGACTGAGGGCGCGCGATCCGGTAGCCTCGGACCTCGGATGGCAATGCGGGCGTTCAGCGGACGCGAATTGGAGACGGCAGATGAAGACACGGGCTGCGGTGGCATTCGAGGCGAAGACGCCGCTGGAGATCGTCGAGCTAGACCTTGATGGCCCGAAAGCAGGCGAGGTGCTGGTGGAGATCATGGCGACGGGCATCTGCCACACCGACGCCTATACCCTCGACGGGCATGATAGCGAAGGGCTGTTCCCGAGCGTGCTCGGCCATGAGGGCGCGGGTATCGTGCGCGAGGTGGGCGCGGGCGTGACGAGCGTTTCGCCCGGCGATCATGTTATCCCGCTCTACACGCCCGAATACCGCCAGTGTAAGTCGTGCCTCAGCGGCAAGACGAACCTCTGCACCGCGATCCGCGCGACGCAGGGGAAGGGGCTGATGCCGGACGGGACGACGCGGTTCAGCTACAAGGGGCGGCCGATCTTCCATTACATGGGCTGCTCGACCTTCTCGAACTTCACCGTGCTGCCGGAAATCGCGGTAGCCAAGATCCGCGAGGACGCTCCGTTCAAGACGAGTTGCTACATCGGCTGTGGCGTGACCACCGGCGTCGGCGCGGTGGTGAATACGGCCAAGGTGCAGCCGGGCGAAAATGTCGTGGTGTTCGGGTTGGGCGGCATTGGCCTGAACGTGATTCAGGGGGCCAAGCTGGCGGGCGCCGCCCGCATCATCGGCGTGGACATCAATCCCGACCGCGAGGAGTGGGGCCGCCGCTTCGGCATGACGCATTTTCTCAACTCGAAGGGCCTCAGCCGCGAGGAGACGGTCGCCCGCGTGATCGAGCTGACCGACGGCGGCGCGGACTATACCTTTGATGCGACCGGCAATACCGAGGTGATGCGCACCGCGCTGGAGGCGTGCCATCGCGGCTGGGGCACCAGCATCATCATCGGCGTGGCGGAAGCCGGCAAGGAGATCGCCACGCGCCCCTTCCAGCTCGTCACCGGGCGCAACTGGCGCGGCACCGCGTTCGGCGGGGCCAAGGGGCGGACG
>CAJYJW010000132.1 GCA_913775025.1 uncultured Sphingomonas sp.
GTCGCCGGGCGGGAGGTGATACTCGATATCTCCCGGCTGCTTTCGCGCATCCTCCACGCCACACCCACCGGGGTGGACCGGGTGGAGATGGCCTATGCCCGTGGGCTGCTGGCGACGATCCCGCATCGCCTGTCGTTCGGCGCGCTGCATCCCGCCGGCATCTACGGTCGCCTCGATCGCAAGGCCGTGCTGCGCTTTCTCGACGAGACGGAGGCGCGGTGGGAGGCGAACCGCCGCCCGGGCCGCTGGTCACGCCGGCTGGCGGCCTTGCGCGCCTGCCTTCTCCTGCGGCCACGCCCGATACCGCGCCGTCGCGGCACGGCCGAACGGATCTACGTGCAAAGCTCCCCGCATCACCTCGAACGACCGGATCGCGTCGCGAAGATCCTCGCGCAGGAGGAGGCGCGGTTCGTCGGGCTGGTGCATGACCTTATCCCGATCGAATATCCCGAATATGCCCGCCCCAACGGGGCCGCGCTGCATCAGGCGCGGATGCGCACGCTGGCGGAGCAGGCCGCCGGCCTCGTCACCAATTCGGATGCGACGCGGGCATCGATGCGCCGTCACCTGGAACGCAGCGGACATCGCCCGATCATGGAGGTCGCGCACCTCGGCACGCATCCGGTGGTCGCGGTGCGCCCGGCGGCCGACGCCGTCGAGCCTTACTTTATCTGCATCGGCACGATCGAGCCGCGCAAGAACCACCTCCTCCTCCTCAACATCTGGCGACGGATGGCGGAGGAACGGGGGCACGGCGCCGTCCCTCGGCTGGTGATCGTCGGCCGGCGCGGCTGGGAAAATGAGCAGGTGATCGACATGCTCGAACGCTGCCCGGCCCTTCGCGATCATGTCGATGAGCGCGCCGGCCTGCCCGACCAGGCGATGGCGCAACTGCTCGGCGGGGCGCGGGCGCTTCTGCTGCCGTCGTTCGCCGAAGGGTTCGGCATGCCGGTGACGGAGGCGTTGGGCGCGGGCGTGCCGGTGCTGTGCAGCGATCTGCCGGCGCTGCGCGAGGCGGGCGGCGCGGTTCCCGAATATCTCGATCCGCTGGACGGTACCGCCTGGATACAAGCGGTGCAGGATTATGCCGGGGACGGATCGACCCGTCGCGCCGCCCAACTTGGCAGGCTCGCGCAATGGACGCCCCCGACCTGGGCCGACCACATCGCCATCCTGCTCAATCTGATCGAACGCGTATGATGCCCGCCCCACGATGCGACCGCACCGTTACAATCGTCCGGGAGGGTGCAGATCGCTCTGGAAATTTCCCGGCGCGATGGTAGCGCGTTGGCGATGGCCATTCGCGTCTTCGGGGCGGCCGGCAGGCGGCCCCACGGTGAACCCAAGGTAGTTTCTTCGATGTCGAGTCTGTACCGGTCGCGCCTCCCTGTCCTGCTGCTGTCCGCCGCCTCCGTGCTGGGCGGCTGCTCCACCTTGCCGTCGAGTGGGCCGACGGGGCGGCAGGTGACGCGCAGCGTCGCCAGCAGCGAGAACACGATGGGATTTCGCATCGTGGACATCAATCCGGCGATCCTGACCGAGCTGAAGAACTACGGCACCGCGATCGATGCCAGCAAAACGACGCTCGCCTCACTCGCCGCCGATGGCGACAATGATACGGTCGGCCCGGGCGACATCCTGCAGATCGGCATCTATGAGGTCGGCGCCTCGCTGTTCGCGGGCGGTGGCGTGCGCACCACGGGAGACGGTTTCGACCCATCCGCGCGGGGCGAAAACTTCACCGCGATCACCGTGGATCGCGACGGCACGATCAAGCTGCCGTACATCGGCCGGCTACCGGTGGCGGGGCGCACCCCGTCCGAGATCCAGACCATGATCGAGCGCAGCCTGCGCGGCAAATCGCAGGCGCCGCAGGCGGTGGTCAGCATCAAGGAGAATATCGCCAACACCGTTTACGTGACAGGTGATGTCAACAAGCCGGGCCGGCTGGAGCTGACGCTCGGTCGTGAGCGGCTGCTCGATGCGATCGCCAGCGCCGGCGGCCCAGCCGCGCGCAGCGGCAACACCGGCACCATCGCCGGCACCTCCGATGATTCGATCATCCGCTTCACCCGCAAGGGGCAGACGGTGGAGCAGCGCCTGAGCGAGATCAGGAGCGGCACCGCCGACGACCTGCTGCTACTGGCCGGCGACCGGATCGAGGTCATCCGCCGCCCACGCAGCTTCACCGTATTCGGCGCGACGCCGCGCGTATCGCAGGTGTCGTTCGATACGCCGGGGCTGACGCTGGCGGAGGCCGTGGCGCGGGTCGGCGGCCCGAACGATCAGCAGGCGGACGCGAGTGCCGTGTTTCTCTTCCGCTATTACCCCGACGCCAAGGTGGCGGGCGGCGAGGTGCCAGTGATCTACCGGCTCAACATGATGAAGCCGGCCAGCTATTTCCTCGCCCAGCGTTTCCCGATGCGCGACAAGGACGTGATCTATATCGCGAACGCCGCCGCCAACCAGCCGGGCAAGCTCGTCAACATCATCAATCAGCTCTTCTCGCCGTTCCTGACGGCGCGTGTGCTGACGCGGAACAACTGATCCGCGCAAGAAAAGGGGGGCCGGCGTCGCGCGATGCCGGCCCCCCTTTTCATATCCGCGGCCCGGATGCAGCGGACAGCCAGCCTCAACCCTGCTTCTGGTCGGCGCGGTCGATACCGTTGCCATCGAGGTTCTGGGCAACGAATTCCCAGTTGATGATGTTGCCGAGCACCTCGTCGGCATATTTTGGCCGGGCGTTGCGATAGTCGATGTAATAAGCATGCTCCCACACATCGAGCGTGAGCAGCGGCTTCGCGCCATGCACGATCGGCGTGTCGGCGTCATGGTAGGAGGTGATGGCCAGCTTGTCGCCATCCAGCACCAGCCAGGCCCAGCCGCTGGCGAAATGGCCGACCGCCTCAGCCGCCAGCTTCTTCAGCATCTCCTCGGTTGAGCCGAAGCTCTCCTCGATCATCTCGGCCAGCTTGCCGCTCGGCTTCTGCCCCTCGGGCGCGAGGCAGTTCCAGAAGAAGGTGTGGTTCCAGATCTGCGCGGCATTGTTGAACAGGCCCTTGTCGCCCGTTTCCTTCGCCTTGTTGATCACCTCGACCAGCGAGAGGCCGGCAAGGCCCTTCTCGTCGATCCAGCCATTGGTCTTGTCGACATAGGCCTTGTGATGCTTGCCGTGGTGATACTCGAAGGTCTCGGCCGACATGTGCGGCTCTAGCGCGGACTTGTCGAACGGAAGCGGCGGGAGTTCGAACGCCATGATGGTTCTCCTGCTGGGATGATCTCGACGCCCCTAACGCGCACGCAGGGCAAATGTGCAGCAAAAACGCTTGTTGCGAGACGTTAGCGACTAGCCGGCGCGATCGAGCATCTCGTGGCGGCGAAGCGCATGGCGCAACTGATCGTAGCTGAGCTTCAGGGCCGCGGCGGTGGCGCGCTGATTGTAGCGGCATCGCGCCAGCGCCGCCTCCAGCAGGCCGCGTTCGTAGGCGGCGCAGGCGGCGCGCAGATCGTCGCAATCGGGCGTCGGCGCGGATGCTGGCGCGGGGGCGGACGCCTGCGCCGTTGCCGCGGGCCGCCAGGGCGACGCGAACGGATCGAACTCGATGGCGGCGACGGGCCGTTCGGCATCCTCCCAGCGATAGACCGCGCGTTCCACCACGTTCCGCAGCTCGCGGACGTTGCCTGGCCAGTCATGCGCGCGCAGCATCGCCGATGCGCCATCGGTGAAGCCGGGCCAGCGTACCCACCCAAGCTCGGCCGCCATCCGCCTGCCGAAATGATCCGCCAGCACCGCCACATCCCCCTCCCGCGCACGCAGCGGCGGCAGGGTGATGACCTCGAAGCTCAGCCGGTCGAGCAGATCGGCACGGAAGCGGCCCTGCATCACCAGCGCCGGGAGATGCTCATTAGTGGCGGCGACGATGCGGACGTCCACGCGGATCGGCCGGCTCGCGCCGATCCGCGTCACCTCGCCATATTCGGTCGCGCGCAACAGGCGTTCCTGCGCGCCGGTCGAGAGGGTCGCCAGTTCATCAAGGAACAGCGTACCGCCGTCAGCCTCCTCGAACCGCCCCGCGCGCGCTTTCGTGGCCCCGGTGAAGGCCCCCGCCTCATGGCCGAACAGCTCCGCCTCGATCAGTGTTTCGGGCAGCGCGGCGCAATTGAGCGTGACGAGCGGGCCGGCCCAGCGCTGGGACAGACGATGCAGTCGCTCGGCCACCAGCTCCTTGCCGGTCCCCCGCTCCCCGATCACCAGCACCGGGCGATCAAGCGCGGCCGCGCGGCTTGCCCGCTCGACCGAATCGAGAAAGACGGAGGATTGCCCGAGAAACTGGTTGTCGCGATCCATGCCGCAATGTGGCGGTTTCCGCCAACTATTGGCAACGATTTTCGAGTGTCGCAGGGGCCTACACCTGAAATCGCGGACTTTTTTTGGTTGGCACGCCTCCTGCAATGCTTTGGTCAGCCCCGCTGCTGACGGGGACAAGACAAAGACAGGGAACCCGCCATGAACCGCATCACTACCGACATCCGCCGCCTCGCCCTCGTCGCCACGGGCGCGTTGCTCGTATCCGCCGCCTGCGTCGCCGCCGCCCCGGCCGATACCATGCCGATGACGCCCAACGCCCCGCTGACGGTTGCGGACTGGCAGGCGGATGTCGGCGCGCAGCTGGACGCGAAGCTGAGCCTGCCCGCCAGGGCGCTTGCCGAACGCGATCACCTCCTCACCGTCGTCGCCGTCTCCTTCGACCGCGACGGGGCGTTCGCCGGCGCGCGTGTCGCCCAGTCAAGCGGTAACGCCGCGGTCGATGCCGGCGTGGTGCGGACAGCGGGCGCGCTTGCCTATCCGCCGCTGCCTGCCGGTTATCGCGGAAAGCCGCGCACGGTGCTGATGCAGGCGTATTTCGGCGAGGCCGCCTCCCCGCTCGACGCTCTCCGG
>CAJYJW010000133.1 GCA_913775025.1 uncultured Sphingomonas sp.
CGCAAGCGCGGTCAGCTTCTGCGCCTTCACCACATCGTCGAAGCTCGATCCGTCGGCGATGGCATCCTCCATCGCGGCAACGCGCGCGGCCAGCGCCTCGTCCGCCTTCTGGCGGGCAAGCGAGCCGGCGATCTCGCTCCGCACGGCGGCGAGGGGGCGGGCGGCGACCGTCTTCACCGCATCCACCTTCACCACATACCAGCCGAGATCACCCTTCACGGGGGCCGCGACCTGACCCGACGGCGCGGCGAAGGCGGCGGTGGCGACGGCGGGGCTCGCCTGCTTGGCCAGCGCCTCGCGCGTCACGTCGCCAAGGTTCGTATCGGCGGCGCTGAACCCGGCGGCCTGCGCCGCGGCCGCGAACGGCGTGCCCCCGCGTACTTTCGCTGCGAAGGCGCTGGCGGCGGCCTGATCGGGCAGGATCACCTGTTGCAGCACCCGCGTCTCCCGCGCGCCGTAGCTGGCGGCGTTCGCCTGATAGAAAGCGGCGACCTCCGCATCGGTGGGCGCGGCGGCCGGCGAATCGTCACGGCCGAACAGGGCGTAGCGTACCACCCGCCGCTCCGGGATGGTGAAGCGGGCGATGTTGCGACGGTAGAACGCCTCGATCTCGCCGGCCGCAGGCGCCGGGCCGGCGGGCATAGCGTCGCTCGGCACGACGCCGATCATGCCGATCCGCTGCTCCAGCAGAAGCGAGGCGAAGGGCACGACCACTCCGTTCGGCGCGCGGGCCGCGCCCGCCACCTGCACCAGCAGCTGGCGGCGGATCGCATCGCCGGCAAGCTCGGCGCGGAGCATCGGCTCGGTCATCCGCTGCTGGGCGATCACCTGCCGCATCACATCGGGGTCGAACCTGCCGGTGGGGCCGTTGAACGCGGCGATGCTGGCGATCTCGCCATCCACCAGCCGGGCGCTAGCCGTCATCCCCTGCGCGCGCGCCCACAGCTCCATGGCGCGCGCGGCGAGATATTGGCCGACCGTCTGCTCCATGCCGCCGCCCTTCACGAATGCGGTCATGTCGAGCCCGGGGTTCTGCTGCCGCGCATTCGCCAGCGCGCTTTGCATACGGCGGCGGATGTCGCCCGCGCCTACCGCCTCGCCGCCGACCTTGGCGACCTTCTCGCCCCCGCCGGTGGGCGCGCTGCCCGCGCCGCCGGGGCCGGCCACGCCGGTGATGATGAAGGCCACCATCACCAGGCCGAGCAGACCCAGCACGAGCCAGGAGGACAGTGCCTTGCGAAAGAAGCTGATCATCGGCGTTCCGTATCGAATATCCGCCGGCCGCCATAGAGGGGCGGGCGGCCAGCGACAAGCAGGGCCGCCCCGCCCGGTTGTTGCCGGCGGGCGGGCTTGCTAGGGCCGCCCCGCGAACTATCGAAGGGGCGGGACATGGCGTTGCGGAAGCTGGTGGCGGGCAACTGGAAGATGAACGGATCGCGCGGCGCGCTGGCCGAGCTGGATGCGATCGCCGCCGCCGCTGACGGAAACCCTGGGCTGGACGTTGCGATCTGCCCGCCCTTCACGCTGATCGCGCCCGCCGTGGCGGCGGCCCCCGGCCTCTCCATCGGCGCGCAGGACGTGCATATGGCCGAGAAGGGCGCGCACACCGGCTGCATCTCCGCGGCGATGCTGAAGGAGGCGGGCGCCCGCCTCGCCATCGTCGGCCACAGTGAACGCCGCGCCGACAATCACGAGACGGACGCCGAGGTCCGCGCCAAGGCCGAGGCCGCGATCGCCGCCGGCCTCACCGCCATCGTCTGCGTCGGCGAGACGGAGGCCGAGCGCGATGCGGGCCGCGCCGTCGCCGTGGTCGAGGGGCAGCTCGACGGATCGGTGCCGCCGCAGGGGAAGGGCGACACGCTCGTCATCGCCTACGAACCGGTCTGGGCGATCGGCACCGGGCGTACCCCCTCCATCGGCGACGTGGGCGAGATGCACGCCGCGATCCGCGGAAAGCTGGCCACGCTGCTGGGGGCAGAGGGGGCGAAGGTCCGCATCCTCTATGGCGGCTCGGTGAAGCCCGACAATGCGGCCGAGCTGATGGCGGTGGCGGACGTGGACGGAGCGCTCGTCGGCGGGGCGAGCCTGACGGCGGCGCAGTTCGTGCCGATCATCGCAGGCGCGGCCTCGGCCTGACAGGATGCCGGTGCAGGGCGCGGCCACGGTTGAAGCCGGGGCCGCCTGCCTGTAAAGGCGCGTGTTTCGCGACTCCGTTGCCCGTGCGGCGGCGGGGCGGCCGGTCGCCCGCCGGCGCTCGTACTGGATAAAGAGACGCCATGTTTACCTTCCTGCTCGTCGTCCACGCGATCATCGCGGCCGCCCTCGTCGCGGTTATCCTGATGCAGCGGTCGGAAGGCGGCGGGCTTGGCATGGGCGGCAGCCCGTCCGGCCTGATGAGCGCACGCGGCGCGGCCGATTTCCTGACGCGCGCGACGACGATCCTGGCGACGGCGTTCATCCTGATGTCAATCGGGCTTGCGGCGCTCGCCACCTTTCAGCGCGGG
>CAJYJW010000134.1 GCA_913775025.1 uncultured Sphingomonas sp.
TCAACAAAAAATGGGCCGCCGAACGGGCAGCCGCTGTCCGGCGGGCGATAGGCGCGGGGGGCGGCCGAGTCAATCGCCGATGGCTTGCCGCCACCTTGCGCGGTGTCGCGTCAGCCGCCATGCCGGCTTGGGGTATAACTAACGGGGGCACAATGGTCGCGCACGTCTCTACGGTAGCGTTTCTGGGGCTGGAAGCGCGGGCCGTGGAGGTTCAGGTGCAGGTGGCGGCCGGGGTGCCGGCCTTTACCGTGGTGGGGCTGGGTGACAAGGCCGTCTCCGAAAGCCGGGAGCGGGTCCGCGCCGCTTTGTCCGCGATCGGCCTCGCCTTGCCGCCCAAGCGGATCACGGTGAATCTGTCGCCCGCCGATCTGCCGAAGGAGGGATCGCACTATGATCTGCCGATCGCGCTTGGCCTGCTGGGCGCGATGGGGGTGGTGGATGCCGAGACGCTCGCTGCCTACGTGGTCTTGGGCGAGCTCAGCCTGGATGGGCGGATCGGGGCCGCGCCCGGCGTTCTGCTGGCAGCACTCCACGCTTCCTCGCGGGAGCAGGGGCTGATCTGCCCCGCCGCGCAAGGGGCGGAGGCGGCCTGGGCGGGCGATATCGAGGTGATCGCCGCGCCGGATCTTCTGGCGTTGCTCAACCATCTACGGGGAGACGGGCACATACCGCCGCCGCTGCCGGGGGAGGTGGATGCGGGCACGCCCGGCCCCGACCTCGCACAGGTGAAGGGGCAGGAAACCGCCAAGCGCGCTTTGGAGATAGCGGCGGCCGGGGGCCATAATCTGGTGTTCGTCGGCCCGCCCGGGGCGGGCAAATCGCTGATGGCGGCGTGCTTGCCGGGCATATTGCCGGACCTTACGCCGGCCGAGGCGCTCGAAGCCTCGATGGTCGCGTCCGTCGCCGGTGAATTGCGCGAGGGTCGGCTGGTGCGCCGCCGCCCTTTCCGGAGCCCGCATCACAGCGCCTCGATGCCCGCTTTGGTGGGCGGCGGGCAGAAGGCACGCCCGGGAGAGGTGAGCCTTGCGCATCTCGGCGTCCTGTTTCTGGACGAGCTGCCGGAATTTCAGCGCGCGGTGCTCGATTCGCTGCGGCAGCCGCTGGAGGCTGGCACGGTATCGGTCGCGCGGGCGAACGCGCATGTGACCTTTCCGGCGCGGGTGCAGCTGATCGCCGCGATGAACCCCTGCCGGTGTGGGCATCTGGGCGATCCCGCGCTCGCCTGTGCCCGCGCCCCCAAATGCGCGGCGGACTATCAGGCCAAGGTTTCCGGCCCGCTGCTCGACCGGATCGACCTCCATGTCGAGGTGCAGGCGGTAAGCGCCGCCGACCTCGTCCTGCCGCCGCCGGCGGAAGGATCGGCGCAGATCGCCGCGCGCGTCGCTGCCGCGCGTGCGATGCAGACGGCGCGTTACAGCGATACGCGGACCCGCACCAATGCGGAGGCGGATGGTGCTTTGCTCGATGCGGTCGCGACGCCGGACGAGGCGGGGCGGGCGTTGCTGGCGGAGGCAGCCGAATCGCTGCGGCTGACCGCGCGCGGATATCATCGCGTGCTGCGGGTCGCGCGCAGCATCGCCGATCTGGCGGGGCTGGAAACGGTCGGCCGTACCCATATCGCCGAGGCATTGAGCTATCGTCGGAGGCCGCCTACCAACTGAGTGGACACCGGATCAGCGCCGACTGACGAAGAAACGCCTCAGCATCGCAGCGGACTCCGACTCGCCGATGCCGCCGTAGACGTCGGGGCGATGGTGGCAGGTCGGCTGGCCGAACAAACGCGGCCCGTGAAGGATGGCGCCTCCTTTCGGATCGTCCGCGCCATAATAAAGTCGAGCGATGCGGGCATGGGCGATCGCGCCGGCGCACATCGCGCACGGCTCCAGCGTGACCCAAAGATCGCAGTTTTCGAGGCGATCCGTTTGCAATATCGCCGCTGCCTGGCGGATCGCGACCATTTCAGCATGGGCTGTCGGATCATGCGACGCCCGCATGGCGTTGGCGGCCGTGGCGATGATCTTGCCTTGATGCGATAGGACGGCCCCAACGGGCACCTCGCCATTACGGGCGGCGGCGGCGGCCAAGTCCAATGCCAGGCGCATCATGGGAGGAAAGGGAAAGATCACCAGTGCCTTATAACGCCAAGGCGGGCGGCGATAAGGCTAGCTGGCAGTCAAGGTCTCAACGTCTCTGTTCGCCAGGATGACGAGCAGGGCATAAATCATTCCCGGCACGATACCGAGGCAGGTGAGGGCGACGCCGATCCAGAACGGCGGCGTCAGACCCCGCATGAGGTATATGCCGAGTGGTGGCAGAAGCACGGCGGCGATGATCGCCGCCGTGCTCGGCCTGTCCGTTGATATGGGCTTACTTGCCATCGGCCTTCTGTACGCCGACGACCGGCACGTCGATGCTTTCCTTCTTGGTGCCGACCTCGACCTTCGGCACGTCGACCGACGTCTCCTTCGTGCCGACGACCACCTTGCCGACATCCGCGTCGACGGACGGCGCGCGACCACCCTGCACGGAAACCTCCGGCAGCTTGCCGGCATCGCCGCTAAGATTGACGAAGCCCGTCGCGACCGCGACGATGGCGAGCAATACGATAACCACCAGAGCTATGAGGGCAGCGCGCATTCCAGTTCCCCTTGTTAGAGTGCGGCTGAACGATTGAGACCCGTAACGGTTGCAACATCTACTACGCATGCCTTCCGGATCTGAGGAGGCGCGCGTCACCTTGCCGGTTGACGAATCCGGGCACGATCGCTAACCGCCACGACTTTCCGGGCAACCGAATATCAGGACGAAGAACAATGGCGCGCATCTGCGAGCTGACCGGCAAGGGCCGGCAGGTGGGTCACAACGTTTCCCACGCCAACAACAAGACCAAGCGCACCTTCCTGCCGAACCTGCAGAATGTGACGCTGATGTCGGAAGCGCTGGAGCGGTCGATCCGCCTGCGCGTGTCGACGCACGGCCTGCGCTCGGTCGAGCACAATGGCGGCCTCGACAACTGGCTGGTCAAGACCAGCGACGACAAGCTGTCGCTGCGCTGCCGTCGCCTGAAGCGCGACGTCATCAAGAAGCGGGCCGCCGTCGCGGCCTGATTCGCGCGCCGGCGATTGCCGGTGTGACGACGAAAACCCCTCGCCAGCCCGGATGCGGGCCGGCGAGGGGTTTTCGTCGTG
>CAJYJW010000135.1 GCA_913775025.1 uncultured Sphingomonas sp.
CGGAGGCTCTCGGCATGATCGCGCTCGCCCTGGCGCTCGCCGCCGTCACTCCGGCGTCCGCCGCCGTGCCTGTCGTAATTGCCCATCGCGGCGCATCGGGCGAACGGCCGGAGCATACGCTGGAGGCCTATCGTCTCGCCATCGCGGAAGGGGCCGACTTCATCGAGCCCGATCTGGTGATGACCAAGGACGGCCAGCTTATCGCCCGGCACGAGAATGAGATATCCGGCACCACCGATATCGCCGCACACCCCGAATTCGCTGCCCGCCGCACGACCAAGACGATCGACGGCGAAGCGGTGTCCGGCTGGTTCACCGAGGATTTCACCCTCGCCGAGCTGCGCAGCCTGCGCGCGCGGGAGCGGCTGCCGCAACTACGGCCGGCCGTGGCGAAGGCCTATGACGGGCGTTTTCCTATCCCGACCTTCGCCGAGATCCTCGCGCTGGCCGCTACCGAGGGGAAGCGAACCGGACGGCGGATCGGCCTCTATCCCGAGATCAAGCACCCGACCTATTTCGCGCGGATCGGCCTCGCCATGGAACGCCCCCTCGTCGCCGCGCTGAAGCAGGCGGGCTATGAGGACCCAAGCGATCCGGTCTTCATCCAGTCGTTCGAGACGGGCAATCTCAAGGCGTTGCACCAAATGACAAGGCTGCGGCTGGTGCAGCTGATGGCGGGCAGCGGCGCACCCTGGGATCGGGTCGCCGCCGGTGATCGCGCGACGACCTATGCCGCGATGGCGACCCCCGCCGGTCTGAAGGCGATCGCCGCCTATGCCGCCGCGATCGGGCCGGAAAAGGCCATGATCGTGCCGCGCGATGCCGCCGGCCATTCCCTTTCCCCCACGATGCTGGTGCGCGACGCCCATGCCGCCGGCCTCGTCGTCCATCCGTGGACCTTCCGGTCGGAAAACTACTTCCTGCCGGCCGAGCTTCGGAAGAGCGAAGATCCCGCCGCGCATGGCGAGGCGGCGGCGGAATATCGCCAGTTCTACACGCTGGGGGTGGATGGGCTGTTCAGCGAGTTTCCGGCGGAGGCGGTCGCCGCGAGATTACAAATTCGACGGTAACCAATCTGCAAAACAGGCGTCACGCGGCTGACCCCAGGCTGCGGCATCGGGGCATCGGCGGCGAACCGGCCGCGCCATATTCGGGGGATTTCATGTCGTATCGTCGCACCGGCCTGCTGGCCGGAACCGCTTTGCTCGCCTGCCTCGCGACGCCTGTTCTCGCGGAAGACGCGGCCGTGCTTCCGGCAGCGGATGCCGCCGCCGGCGCGGAGGACGGCGCGGGCGACATCGTGGTGCTCGGTTTCGGCGAGGCGCGGCAGGTGCAGTCCGTGACCGCGGCGGACATCGCCCGCCTCACCCCCGGCACCAGCCCGTTGAAGGCGGTGCAGAAGCTGCCCGGCGTCAACTTCCAGTCGGCCGATGCCTTCGGCGCGTATGAGTGGTCGACCCGCATCAGCTTGCGCGGGTTCAACCAGAACCAGCTCGGCTTCACCCTCGACGGCGTGCCGCTGGGCGACATGAGCTATGGTAACTCGAACGGCCTCCACATCAGCCGCGCGATCATCAGCGAGAATGTCGGCGCGGTGACGGTGGCGCAGGGCGCCGGCGCGTTGGGCGAAGCCTCCACCAGCAACCTCGGCGGCACATTGCGCTTCGCCTCGCGCAAGCCGCTCGACGTGGCGGATATCGCCGCCTCCGGCACCTACGGATCGGAGAATACGTATCGCGCCTATGTACGGGTCGATTCGGGCGATCTCACCGGCAACGGTCTAAAGGGCTATGCCAGCTACGCCTATCTCGATGCGGGCAAGTGGAAGGGCGACGGCCGCCAGCGCCAGCATCAGGCCAACCTCAAGATCATGCAGGACTTCGGCGACCGCGGCTCGATCACCGGTTTCGTCGACTTCTCCGACCGGCGCGAGCATGACTATCAGGATCTCAGCCAGGAAATGATCAGCCGGCTGGGCTACAAGGCCGACAATATCTCCGACAACTTCCCGCTCGCCGTGCGGCTGGCGCAGATCTATCGCAACCAGACGGCGCGCGCCGGCTCCGCCACCGCCGCCTTGCCCTTCCCCAACGCCGGCCTCGCCTTCCCCGCCCCCTACACCAGCGTGGACGACGCTTATTACGACGCGGCGGGTCTTCGGCGGGACTGGCTGACCGGTATTACCTTCGACGGCAAGCTGACCGATCACGTCACCGCCACGCTTACCGGCTATTACCACAACAATCACGGGCAGGGCATCTGGTACACGCCCTATGTCTCCTCCCCGTCCGGCCTGCCGATCGCGGTGCGTACGACCGAATATGACATCAATCGCGCCGGCTCGATCGCCCGCCTCGCCTATGAGGACGATGTGCAGCGCGTCGAGATCGGCGGCTGGTACGAGTCGAACAATTTCCAGAACGCCCGCCGCTTCTACGGCCTCGCCAATCAGGATACGCCTTCGCTGCCGGTGTTGCAGTATAAGCGTAATCCCTTCGCCACCCAGTTCGACGTGCGCTTCGATACCGAGACGAAGCTCTATTACGTGTCCGACCGGCTGACCTTCGGCGACCTGACGGTCACCGGCGGATGGAAGGGCTATCAGGTGGTGAACCGCGCCAACCCGGTCGTCTCGGGTGGGCTCGCCGCCGGGCAGATCCGCGCCCGGGACTGGTTCCTGCCGCAGGTGGGTGCTGTCTACCGCCTCGGCGATGCCGAACTGTTCGCGACCTATACCGAAAACATGCGCGCATTCGCGTCAGCCGCCGTCGGCCTCTCGCCCTTCGCCACGACGCAGGCGGGCTTCGATGCGATCCGCAACCAGCTTCGCCCGGAAAAGTCGAACACGTACGAAGGGGGCGCGCGCTTCCGCTCGGGCGGGTTGCAGGCGTCGGTCGCGGGTTATTATGTCGATTTCTCCAACCGCCTGCTGGCGTTGACGAACGGCGCAGGGATCGTCGGCAATCCGGTGACGCTGCAGAATGTGGGCAATGTGCGGAACTACGGCGTGGAGGCGACCGCCGTCTACCGTCTGGCCGAACCGCTCTCACTGTTCGCCTCCTATGCCTACAACCATTCGGAATATCGCGACAACGTGATAGGAGCGAACGGGCAGATCGTAACGGCGACGCGCGGCAAGACGGTGGTGGACAGCCCCCGCCACATGCTGAAGGGCGAGATCGTGTATGACGACGGCACGTTCCGCGCACGCGCCGGCGCGGACTATATGACCAAGCGCTACTTCACCTATCTGAACGATCGCTCGGTGCCGAGCCGGCTGCTCGTGGATGCCTCGATCGGCTACACCTTCGCGCAGACAGGGGCGCTGCGCGGCTTCGCGATCGAGGCGAGCGTCACGAACCTGACCGACAAGAAGTATGTCTCGACGATCGGGTCAAACGGCTACACCGCCAGCGGCGACAACCAGACGTTGCTGGCGGGCGCGCCCCGGCAGGTGTTCGTCACGCTGCGCAAGGGTCTGTAAGGCAGGCGCGGGCGGGCGGCGACTTCCCCGCCGCCCGCCGTATCGCTCAGCGGATGCGGGCAAGCGGACCATGCCCATCAAGACGATTGCCCGCGCGACCGCCGGCAGGCGACAAGCACCGGGTCGGACCCGGCCTCGCGCGGGCTACACCGGTCAGGATGGACAGCACGGCCATGCCGATGGGCGGGCGAATATTACGAATCGCTCCACCGCCGATGCTCCCATCGATGCGATCGGCAATGATAGGACCCCGCCCCACGAACCGTCCTGCGGCAGAGCAACACAATCGCCCCGATATTGCGCGACCAAGCTGGTCGGGAGCAAGCGGCAACCGGCCCGCCCATGCGGTAGGTGACCGAAGTACACGCTATCCCCGTTATGGATCAGGCCGTTGCCTGACGGCGGCATCCGCCCCGCCGCCCCATCCACACCACACGAAATGCCTCGCCAATCGAAGGCGAAACGGTCTGCCGACACGGCGCGTAACGGCTCCGGTACGTTCGCATACATTGCAATAGCGAACGGACGGGCCTAGCACCCTCGGCGCGACGGGCAGCAAGCCCGCATGTGGTTCAGGGATATTCCTATGGCTCTCGGTCTGGTTCGCCCGCCGTTACGGCACGATCCGATTGGCGGGCCGGAATTGCTGCGACGAGGCCGCGAGGTCGTCCAGCTGGAGGCCGCCGCGCTGGCCCTTCTTGCTGAGTCGCTTGACGACAGTTTCGTCGCCGCCGTTTCCCTGTTGCTCGACGTGCAGGGGCGGATCGTGGTGACCGGCATGGGTAAATCCGGCCATATCGCGCGCAAGATCGCCGCGACGCTCGCCTCCACCCGCTCGCCCGCCATCTTCGTCCATCCGGCGGAAGCGTCGCATGGCGACCTTGGCATGCTGGTGCCCGGCGACGTGCTGCTCGCCTTCACCAATTCGGGCGGCACGCCGGAATTGCGCTCGATCGTGGCGCATGCGCAGGCGCTCGCGGTGCCGGTGATCGGCGTCACCTCGCGCCGCGATGCGCCGGTGCTGCGCAACGCCGACGTGCAGATCGTGCTGCCGCCCGCGCGTGAGGCATGCCCCGCCAACATCGCGCCCACCACCTCCACCGTGCTGATGCTGGCGCTGGGCGATGCGCTGGCGATGGCGGCGATGCACGCGCGCGGCATTTCCCGCGATGGCTTGCAGGCATTGCATCCGGGCGGCACCATCGGCCAGCGGCTAACCCGCGTCACCGCGATCATGCACGTGGGCGAGCAATTGCCGCTCGTTCAGCGGACGGCGCCCATGCGGGAGGTGATCCTGCGGATGACCTCGACCAGCTTCGGTGTGGCGGGCGTGGTGGACGAGGCGGGCCGCCTCGCCGGCGTGATCACCGATGGCGACCTGCGCCGCCATATCGACGACCTGATGGATGCGACCGCGGCCGAGGTGATGACGACCGATCCCGTCACCGTTTCCGCCGATACCTTCGCCGAGGATTGCGTCGCCCTGATGGAGCAGTGCCGCATCACATCCCTGTTCGTGACGGACGGGGATGCCGGCCGGCCGGTCGGCCTCGTCCACGTACATGATTTCCTGCGCCTCGGCACGGTCTGATCCGGTGACGAACCTCGATGGCGGGCGGGTGGCGATCGTCATACCGGCGCGCTACGCCTCCACCCGTTTTCCCGCCAAGCCGCTGTCCCCCTTGCGCGGCGCGACCGGTGAGACGAAGCCGCTGATCCGCCGGAGCTGGGAGGCCGCGATGGCGGTGCCCGGCGTCGATCATGTCATCGTCGCGACGGACGATGCGCGCATCGCCGATGCCGCCGCCGCCTTCGGCGCGACGGTGGCGATGACGCCTGATTCCTGCGCCAACGGCACGGAACGATGCGCCGCCGCGCTGGCTGGCCTGCCCGATGATGTCGGCATCGTCGTAAATTTGCAGGGGGACGCGCCGCTCACCCCGCCGGAGATGGTGACCGGCCTGATTTCGCGGCTGCGGTCCGGCGAAGCGACTGTCGCCACCCCGGCATTGCGTTGCGCCCCCGATCTCTATCGCCGGCTGGTGGCCGACAGCCGCGAGGGTCGCGTCGGCGGCACCACGGTAGTGGTGTCGGCGGCGGGAAACGCGCTCTATTTCTCAAAGCGCGTCATCCCCTACGTGCCGGAGGACCGGGTGGACGAAGCAGGGTTGCCCGTGTTCCTCCATGTCGGCGTCTACGGCTATACGCGCACCGCACTCTCCGCTTACGCCGCGCTGCCGGTCTCCACGCTGGAAACCCTAGAGGGTCTGGAGCAGCTCCGCTTCCTCGATGCCGGCCATCCGGTCGCGGTGGTGGAGGCAGCGGCGGCCGATCTGTGGGAATTAAACAACCCGTCCGACACGGCCGTCATCGAGGCGATGCTGGCCGCGCGCGGGATCGCCTGAGGATACCGTCATGACGTTGCTGTGCGGCCGCCCGATCGGCGGCGTTCATCCGCTGTTCCTGATCGCCGGCCCCTGCGTGATCGAGGATGAGGCGCTGATGCTGGCGACCGCCGAACGCATCCGCGCGATCGGCGAGGCGACGGGCGCGCTGGTGATCTTCAAAAGCTCCTTCGACAAGGCGAACCGCAGCGCCGGCACCTCCTATCGCGGCCCGGGGCTGGAGGAGGGCCTGCGCATCCTCGAAAAGATCCGCGCCGAAACCGGCCTGCCAATCCTGACCGACGTGCATGACGAGGGGCAGGTACGCGCGGCCGCGGATGTGGTGGATGTGGTGCAGACCCCCGCCTTCCTCGCCCGGCAAACCGATTTTATCAACGCCGTCGCCACCTGCGGCAAGCCCGCCAACATCAAGAAGGCGCAATTCATGGCCCCGGCGGACATGGACAACGTCGTCGCCAAGGCACGCGCGGCGGCGGCGGGCGCCGGTATCGCCGATCCGGTCATCATGCTGTGCGAGCGGGGGGCGTCGTTCGGCTACAACAACCTCGTATCCGATATGCGCGGCCTCGCCATCATGGCGCGGACGGGTTGCCCGGTGGTGTTCGATGCGACGCATTCGGTGCAATTGCCGGGCGGCCAGGGCACGTCCAGCGGCGGCCAGCGCGAGTTCGTGCCGGTGCTTGCGCGCGCGGCGGTGGCGGCGGGCGTCTCCGGCCTGTTCATGGAGACGCACCCCGACCCAACAACCGCGAAGTCGGATGGTCCGAACGCCGTTCCCCTCGACAGGCTGCCCGCGCTGGTGGCCGAGCTCATTGCGCTCGACGGCTTCGTCAAATCGCAGGACCGCGTCAGCCTCTAGCCGACGCGGTCGATAGCGTCAGCGCCCGCCGTGGCTCGGCGCGTCCGCACCGGTGGTCGGGCGGGGCTGGGCGGAGCCGGGCTGGGCATCGCGCCCCGTCTCGCCCTGAAGATCGGTATCGGGCTCGGCCGGCGCATCGGCGGGCGCGGTGCCGGCTACCGCCTGCGCGGCGGGGCTGCCGGGGCGCACGCCCGTCTGGTCCTTGCCGGGCCGCCACGTCTCCGCGCCCACGCCTTCGCCCGCGCCGGTGTTCGCGGGTTGATCGCTGCCCCGCGCGGTTTCGCTACCGGAAAGCGGCCCGCGTTCGCCGCCGCCATCCCGCCTGCGCTCCGCTTCGGGCGTACCGTCGCTACGTTGCATGTCGTCGGCCATCGTCAGGCCTCCTTCGCGCCGTTCGCGCCAAAACGATGCGCGCCCTTGGCGGGGGAGCCTTTCTGTGTGGCGGGGGGCATCTGATCGCGCTCCAGCGTATCACTCGGGCGCTTGGCGTCGCCGGGTTGCTGATGTTCGGTCGACAGATTCGTGTCGGGGGTGGGCATCGCGCATCTCCTTGTCCCGGCTGAACGATCGGGGCGGGCGGCAGTTGCCCGATGCAGCTAGAGACAGACGAGCCTGTCGTCCCCCAGCGCCTGCAGCATCGCCACCGGCCCGCCGAAGCCGATACGGGGATCCAGTATGTTCGCCGCGATCCCGGTCAGCGCCAGGCCGGACTGGCAGGCCGTCACCGTCACGCCCAGCGCCAGCGCCTCATCGAGCAGCGCCGCCAGCGTCGGCAGGCCGGCGGCTTGGTGCGCGGCATCGGCCATACCGGCGATCGGCGGGCGGAGCAGCGCCACCGCCTCATTCTGGCAGAAGACATGCGCCGCACCCCCGAGCGCCGCCTGCGCCGCCGCCAGCGTCAAGGCGGTGCGGAAACGCTCGCTCGCGGCCTCCGCGATCAGGATCGTCAGCCCGCGCAACGGCACGCCGGATCCTTGGGCAGGCGCACCGTGCGGAAACGGAAGGAGAGCGCATCGATCAGCAGCAACCGCCCTGCCGTCTCCTCGCCGAAGGGCACGATCTGGCGGATCGTCTCCAGGGCGGCGAGGCTGCCGACCACGCCGGTCAGCGCGCCCAGCACGCCCTGATCGGCGCACGTCGCCTCATCCCGGCCGGGATCGTTACCCACGAAACAGCGGTAGCAGGGCCGCCCCGCCTCCCACCCGCGATAGACGGCAAGCTGCCCCTCGAACGGGCCGACCGCCGCCGATACCAGCGGCACGCGCAGGGCCAGCGCCGCATCCGCCACGGCGAGGCGGGTCGCGAAATTGTCGCACCCGTCCACGATCACGTCATGGCCGGCAAGAAGGGTCGCGGCATTACCCGCCCCCAGCCGCAGGGAATGGCCGATGATCGTCACATCGGGGTTCGCGCCCGCGACGAAGGCGGCGGCGGCGGCGGTCTTCGGCGCGCCGACATCGGCCGTGGCGTAGATCGTCTGCCGCTGGAGGTTGGAGAGCGAGACGCTATCGTCGTCGAACAGGCTGATCCGCCCGACACCGGCCGCCGCGAGATATTGCAGCAGCGGCGATCCGATCCCGCCCGCGCCCACCACCGCCACCGATGCATCGAGCAGCCGCCGCTGCCCCGCGCCGCCGATCTCGCGCAGCACGATATGGCGGGCGTAGCGGTCGAGCTGATCGTCGCGCAGCATTGCCGGGCCTAGCGGTTTCCGGTCGATCCGAAGCCGCCGAGGCCGCGTTCGGTGGTGGCGCTGAACGTCTCGACGATCTCGAACGCAGGCCGCGCGATGGGTACAAAGACGAGTTGGGCGATACGGTCTCCCGGCTCGATCGTCAGCGGATCGCTGCCGGGCGGGGTGCGCAACCAGGCGCTGATAAAGATCTGGTCGGCATAATCGGCGTCGATTGTGCCGACCCCCTGCCCCAGCACTAGCCCCTTCTTGTGACCCATGCCTGACCGCGCAAGCAGGAAGGCCACCAGATGCGGATCGTTCATCAGCACCGCGATGCCCGATGGAATCAGCACCGCCGGCGCCTGCGGCTCCAGCGTCAAGGGCGCATCGAGACAGGCGTGAAGATCGATACCGGCGGACATCGCCGTCTGGTAACGGGGCAGGCCCCATTCCCGCAGCCGGGGGTCGAGCACGCGCAGCTCCACCCGCGGCGTCAGCAATGGCGCAGCCGCCATATTACTTGCGGGACTTGCGGGCGGCGTAGCGCGCGTCGCGGGCGGCCTTCTGCTGGGCGAGCAGTTCGATCTGTCGCGCCATCTTCTCGCTCTCCTCGCGCGCCTTGGCCTCCTCCGCCTCGCGGGCAGCGGCTTCCTTGGCGGCGATGGCGGCGAGCTTGGCCTGCTCGGCCGCTTCCTTCTCGGCGGCGCGCTGAGCCCGGCGCTCGGCCTCGCGGGCAGCCTTCGCCTCCTCGGCGGCGCGGCGGGCGGCGAGCGTCGCCTCGTCGGGCTTGGGACGCGCCTTGAACTTTTCCAGCGCGGCCTGCTTGGCCTTGGCGGCGGCTGCTGCGCGATCGTTGAACGTCGGATCCTTGAAACCTGCCATATGTCTTCGAAATCGTCCTTGTCGTGATGCCGCCCGCCTACGGAATAGGGGGCGGTGGTTGCAAGCCCTTCGCGCTATCCGCCATTATCGGCGACGCGGAACGAAACATCGCCCCGCTCGCTCACCGCCCGGACTTTCGGGGGCCGCCGCCCTCATAGCACAGGCAAAGGCGAATTCCGATGGCCGAGCGCAAGCTGGAAAAGGTTTCCATCGTGGAAAGCGAGGATCGCCAAGGCTATCAGGTCGCGCTGTCTTGGATGACGGGCGGCAACGGGCGCGAGGCGGAACTGCTGCCCGAACGCTACGCCACGCCAGCCGAGGCGGCTACGCGCGCGAAAGCCGATCATGGCGTCGATCCGGACCCCGGCGACCCGTCGATCGATCGCAGGCCCTGAACAGCAGCCGATAACGCATCGGCGAAGCGCCCTGCCCAAAGGGCGGCCCCGCCGGGGGCAGAGAGATGATCCTGGCGAAACTCCACCTCCACATAGGGCAGCCCGCGCGGATAGGCGTGGCGGGGCACGCTATGGTCGGTCGCGTCCATGCGATAGGGTTCATTGTCGCCGGTCATGAACCCGCCGTCCGCCGCCAGCCGGGCCAGAACCGCATGGGCGAACCGCGTGTCGCCGCCGTCATGCAGGATGCCGATGTCCCAGGGCCGCACGCGGCCGGCCATCACGGGCGTGAAGCTATGCAGCGCGACCAGCACGGTCGGCCGGCCCGCCCGCGCATCCAGCACATCAGTAATGGCGGCATGGTAGGGGGCGTGGATCGCCGCGATCCGCGCCGCCCGCGCCGCCTCCCCCAACCCCTGATTGCCCGGAATGACGGTGCCGTCCGATACCGCCGGGATCGCATCCTCCGCCGCCGGATCGCGATTGCAGTCGATCACCAGCCGCGAATAGGTCTGATAAACGAACGTCGCGTCGAGCATTCCGGCCAGCTGCTCGCCCAGTGGCCGCACGCCGATATCGCAGGCGATATGGCGGGCAAGGTCCGCATCTGTTAGCCCTAGCGAATCGAGCGAATGCGGGAGCCCGAGCCCCGCATGATCGCCGATCAGGACGAAGGGCGAGGATGCGCCGGGGTTGAGCATCGCGACGGGCGAGGGATCGCCTGCCGTCAGCAACGTGCCGCCGGACGCCTGTCGTCCGGGATGTTCAGGGGAAGCCATGTGCGGGGGTCCTGCCGATGCCGGTGCTGACGATCGAGCACATCACCCATTACAAGTATCGCCTGCCCGTGTCATTCGGCGAGCATCGCATCATGGTGCGCCCGCGCGAGGGGCATGACCAGCGGCTGATCGAGGCGCGGCTGGATATCGACCCCCTGCCCGCCGACATACGCTGGATCCACGACGTGTTCGGCAATTCGGTGGCGATCGCGCGCTTTTCCGGCCGCGCCACCTCGCTTCGTTTCGCCAGCTTCGTGCGGCTGGAACATGCGCCGATCGCGCACGAGCATATCGACGTGGAGGATTATGCCCGCCGCTATCCGTTCACCTATTCGTCGGAGGATATGCCCGATCTGCTCCGCTCGATCGAGCGGCAGCATCACGATCCCTATCGCGTCGTCGATACATGGGCACGCGGGTTCGTGGCGGACGGCGGGGCGACGGATACGGTCGCCATGCTCTCCGACATGGCGATGACGATCCGGCGGGAATTTACCTACGTGCCCCGCCATGAAAAGGGCACGCAGACCCCTACCGAAACGCTGCGCAAGCGCGAAGGCACCTGCCGCGACTATGCGGTGTTGATGATCGAGGCAGTGCGCGCCCTCGGCTTCGCCGCGCGCTTCGTGTCGGGCTACGTCTACAATCCCTCGCGTGGGGAGGGCCGGGTCGGCGGTGGCAACACACACGCCTGGGTGCGGGTATTCCTGCCCGGCTCCGGCTGGGTGGAATTCGACCCCACCAACGGC
>CAJYJW010000136.1 GCA_913775025.1 uncultured Sphingomonas sp.
GCCGAGCGTGAACCAGAGCCGCTTCTTCAGCTCGGTGGCCTTGGCGAACTGCCCCAGGCTAACGTTTGCGGCCATTTGTTCGGCGGCGGATGCCATGCTGGTCTATCCCGAAATATCGTTGCGGGCCTTGCGCCCGAATGCGGCAAGGGCGGCGGAGCGCGTCACGCTCTCCGCCGCCCCATATACTCTTCGGCGCGGCTTTGTCTAAGCCGCCGCCGGGGCCGGCGGATCAGGCCTTGGCCGCCGCCCGCTTCGCGTCTTTGTCCGCAGCCCGCGCCTTCTGCGACACGCGATGCTTCGCCTTATGCTTGTCCGCCGCTGCCACGACCTCGATCACATCGACCGAACCGCCCGCCGCCTCGACTGCGGCCTTGGCCGCCGCCGATGCACCGGCAACGCGAAACGCGAGCTTCGCGGTCAGCGTGCCTTTGGCGAGCAGACGTACGCCGTCCTTGCCGCCGCGCGCGACACCCGCCGCCTTTAGCGCGGCGTGATCGATCGTCCCGTCGCTCGCCAGCGTGCCCGCATCGACAAGCTTCTGGATCTGACCGAGATTCACCTCGGCATGATCCTTGGCGAAGATGTTGTTGAAGCCGCGCTTCGGCAGGCGCATGTGCAGCGGCATCTGGCCGCCTTCGAAACCATGGATCGACACGCCCGAACGGCTGGTCTGACCCTTCTGGCCACGTCCCGCCGTTTTGCCGAGACCGGAGCCGATACCACGACCGACACGCACCCGACCCTTGCGGGCACCGTCGTTGTCACGGATTTCGTTGAGCTTCATGATAGGCACTCGCTTTCGCTATAATCGCGCTGAAAAAGGAAGGGGCGCCTATAGCGCCCCTTGCCATGCCACGCCAGCCCCTGGGGGCTGGCCCAGCGGATGAGGGATCAGGCCTCCTCGACCTTCACCATATGGGCGACCACGCGGATCATGCCGCGCGTCTCTGGAGTGTCCTCGCGGACGACCGTCTTGTGCATCTTGTTGAGCCCGAGACCGACGAGGGTCGCGCGCTGCTTGTCGATGCGGCGGATGGGCGAACCCGTCTGGGTGATCTTCAGCTGCGCCATGTCGCTTACTCCACCACCGCGACGGCTTCGGCCTCGGCCACCTCGGCGGACGCACCGCCACGGCCCAGCAGGTCGGCGATCTTCTTGCCGCGACGCTGCGCGACCGACTTCGGCGAAGTCTGGTCGGTCAGCGCCTCGAAGGTCGCGCGGATCATGTTGTAGGGGTTGTTCGTGCCGACCGACTTGGTCACCACGTCATGCACGCCCAGGCTTTCGAAGATGGCGCGCATCGGGCCACCCGCGATGATCCCGGTACCGGCGGGCGCCGCCCTTAGATAGACGAGACCCGCACCGAAATGGCCGCGCCCGTCATGATGCAGCGTCCGCCCCTCGCGCAGCGGCACGCGCACCATCGCCTTCTTGGCGGCGGCGGTCGCCTTGGTGATGGCCTCCGGCACCTCGCGCGCCTTGCCGTGACCGAAGCCGGCCCGGCCCTTGCCGTCGCCGACCACCACGAGCGCCGCAAAGCCGAAGCGCTTGCCGCCCTTCACCGTCTTCGACACACGGTTGATGTGGACGAGCTTCTCGATCAGCTCCTCGCCCCCATCCTCCTGGTTACCGCCACGGCGGTCATCGCGACGGCCGCGGTTGCCACCACGATTGTCACGATTGCCGCCGGGGCCGCGCCCCCCGCCGCCGCCACGGCCGCCGCGCGGGCCACGCCCGCCGGGGCCGCCCGGGCCGCGATCGTTGGTCGGCGCATCCTGCGGCGTGCCGTCGGCAGGCGCACCGGGCTGGCCCTGGATCTCGTTGGTGTCAGCCATTTAGAACTCCAATCCGCCTTCGCGGGCGGCATCGGCCAGCGCCTTGACGCGGCCATGAAACAGGAAGCCGCCGCGGTCGAACACGACGCGGGTCACGCCCGCCGCCGAAGCGCGCTCGGCAAGCCGCTTGCCGACCGACGCCGCCGACTCCGACGTCGCACCGGTCGTTCCACGCACGTCCTTGTCGAGCGTCGAGGCGGAGGCGAGTGTCCGGCCCTGCTCGTCGTCGATCACCTGCGCGTAGATGTGCCGGCCCGAGCGATGCACCGACAAGCGCGGGCGAAGCCCGCCCTTGGCGCGAAGCGCGGTACGAACGCGCTGGCGACGCTTCTGGAAAAGGGAGAGACCCTTGGCCATTACTTCTTCTTCCCTTCCTTGCGGAAGATGAACTCGCCCGCATACTTGATGCCCTTGCCCTTATAGGGCTCCGGCTTGCGCCAGCGGCGGATCTCGGCGGCGAGCTGGCCGACAGCCTGCTTGTCGATGCCGGAGATGTTGACCGTCGTCTGGTCAGGCGTGGCAACCGTGAGGCCTTCCGGCACATCGATGTTCACGTCGTGGCTGTAGCCGAGCTGAAGCTTCAGGGCCTTGCCCTGCACGCTCGCGCGGTAGCCGACGCCGGTGATGTTCAGCGTCTTGCTGAAGCCCTCGGTCACGCCGGTCACGAGGTTCTGCACCATCGTCCGCTGCATGCCCCAGAAGGACCGCGCACGCTTCGTGTCGTTCGCCGGCTGCACCGAGATGCCGCCGTCCTCGACCGCATAGGTGACCTCCTCGGCGAGGTTCATCGTCAGCGTGCCCTTCGGGCCCTTCACGGTGAGCGTGCGGCCATCGATCGAGGCGGTCACGCCTGCCGGCACGACAACCGGCTTCTTACCAATGCGGCTCATATCAAAATACCTCCGCAAGCACCTCGCCGCCGACATTCTGATCGCGCGCTTCCGCGTCGGACAGAACGCCACGTGGCGTCGAGACGATGGTGATGCCCAGGCCATTACGTACGCGCGGCAATTCCTTCGAACCGGAATAGACGCGGCGACCGGGCTTCGAGACGCGCGCGACATGCTGGATCGCGGGCTGGCCCTCGAAATACTTCAACTCGATGCGCAAGCCGGCGTGACCGGCCAACTCTTCCTCGGAATAGCCGCGGATGTAGCCTTCACGCTGCAGCACATCGAGCACGCGGGTACGCAGCTTGGACGCAGGCGAGACCACGCTATCCTTGCGCGCGCGCTGGCCGTTGCGGATGCGGGTGAGCAAATCGCCCAGGGGATCGGTCAATGCCATGTCGTGATCCTTACCAGCTCGACTTCGTCACACCCGGGATCAGGCCCTTGTTGGCCAGATCACGCAGCTGCACGCGGCAGAGCCGGAACTTGCGGTAGTAAGCGCGCGGACGCCCGGTCAGCTCGCAGCGGTTGCGCACGCGGGTCGGATTCGCATTGCGCGGGATTTCCGCCAGACGAAGACGCGCGATGATCCGCTCGCCCTCTTCCTTCGTGTCGTCGTTCGCGATCGCCTTGAGGCGCGCATATTTGCCGGCATATTGCTTGACCAGCTTCTTGCGCTTCTCGTTCTTGTTGATCGAACTCAGTTTCGCCATGACTTAAGTTCTCTTCCTTGGTCGGAGAGAGGAAAGACAGCGGAGCCGGTGGCTCAGGCCGCCTTCTTCTCCTCGGTGGTGTCCTGCGGGAAGGGGAAGCCGAACAAACGGAGCAGCTCGCGCGCCTCCTCGTCGGTCTTCGCGCTCGTCGCCACGATCACGTCCATGCCGCGAATATTGTCGACCTTGTCGTAGCTGATCTCCGGAAAGATCAGCTGCTCCTTGAGGCCGGTCGCATAGTTGCCGCGGCCATCGAACGACTTGGAGTTCAGACCACGGAAGTCCCGGACGCGGGGAAGCGCGATCGTGACGAACCGGTCGAGGAACTCGTACATCCGCTCGCGGCGCAACGTCACCTTCGCGCCGATCGGCATGCCCTCGCGCAGCTTGAACTGCGCGATCGACTTCTTCGCCTTGGTCACGACGGCCTTCTGGCCGGCAATCAGCGTCATCTCTGACGCCGCCTGCTCGACGCGCTTCTTGTCCTGCGTCGCATCGCCCACGCCCATGTTCAGGACGATCTTGGTGATCTTCGGGACTTCCATCACGTTCTTGTAGCCGAACTTTTCGGTCATCGCCTTGGCGATGCTGTCGTCGTACAGCTGCTTCAGGCGCGGCTTGTAGGCGTCAGCCATTGAGCGTCTCCCCGGACTTCACGGCCACGCGGACCTTCTTACCGTCGCGCTCCTCGAAGCGCACGCGGCTCGGCTTGCCGTCGGCGGTCGCGATCGCAACCTTGCTGACGTGCATCGGCGCCTCGACGCGATCCAGGCCGCCCTGCGGGTTGCCCTGGCTCGGCTTGCGGTGGCGGGTCGAGACGTTCACGCCCGACACGATTACCTTGGCGTCCTTCGGAAAGGACTTGGTGACCTCACCGGTCTTGCCCTTGTCCTTGCCGGACAGGACAATGACGCGGTCACCCTTCTTGATCTTCAACGCGGCCATATCACAGCACCTCGGGCGCGAGCGAAATGATCTTCATGTGCCCCTTGCCGCGCAGCTCGCGCACGACCGGGCCGAAGATGCGGGTGCCGATCGGCTCCCCGCTGTTCTTGTTGATCAGCACCGCGGCGTTCCCGTCGAAACGGATGGTCGAACCGTCCGCACGGTGAATGTCCTTTGCGGTACGGACGATGACGGCACGGTGCACGTCACCCTTCTTCACCTTGCCGCGCGGCGCCGCTTCCTTGATCGAGACGACGATCACGTCGCCGACGGTCGCGAAGCGCCGCTTGGAGCCGCCGAGCACCTTGATGCACTGAACGCGCTTGGCGCCCGAATTATCGGCAACGTCGAGATTGGACTGCATCTGGATCATGTGTCAGTCCTCCCTTCAGGCGGTGTAGGCTTCGGCCGAGGCCGGCGCGGCCTCCGCGTCACCCTTGGCGAGCACACGCCACGTCTTCAGCTTGGAGACCGGGGCGCATTCCTCGATACGCACGATCTCGCCTTCCTTGAACGTGTTCGTCTCGTCGTGGGCGTGATACTTCTTCGAGAGGCGCATGATCTTGCCGTACACAGGGTGCTTCACCTTGCGCTCGACGAGGACCACCACCGTCTTGTCGGTCTTGTCGGAGACCACCGTACCCGTCAGCACGCGCTTCGGCATGGCTGATGCTCCTTACGACTGGGCCGAGCGCGAACGCTCGGACTGCAAAGTCTTGATCTTGGCGATCGTGCGGCGAACCTCACGCACGCGGCTGGCCTTCTCGAGCTGGTTCGTCGCCGCCTGGAAGCGGAGGTTGAACTGCTCACGCTTCAGATCGCCGAGCTGGCTCGACAGCTGATCGTCGGTCGCGGACCGCAGGTCTGCAATCTTGGCCATGCTCAGGCGTCCTCGTACACGGACTCGCCCAGCCGGGCGACGACCTTGGTCTTGATGGGCAGCTTTTCCATCGCGCGCTCGAAGGCAACGCGGGCGAGCGGGCCGGGCACGCCGTCCAGCTCGAACAGGATACGGCCCGGCTTCACGCGCGCCGCCCAGAACTCCGGCGAGCCCTTGCCCGAGCCCATGCGAACTTCGGCCGGCTTCGACGAAACGGGCACGTCAGGAAAGATACGGATCCACAAACGCCCCTGGCGCTTGATGTGACGCGTGATCGCGCGGCGGGCCGCCTCGATCTGGCGGGCGGTGATCCGGTCCGGCTCCATAGCCTTCAGGCCGAACGCGCCAAAGTTGAGCGCGGTCCCGCCCTTGGCATCGCCGTGAATGCGGCCCTTGAAGGCCTTGCGGAATTTGGTGCGCTTTGGTTGCAGCATTATCTATCGCCTTCTGACACCGATCATCGGTCGATCAGGCTTCGTTGAGGGGGAAACCTCAGCGAGCCGGTCGAACTCCCGACGTCTGAGCTTCCATCATGAGCCGGTCCTGCGCGAGCGGATCATGGCCGAGGATCTCACCCTTGAAGATCCAGACCTTGATACCGCAAACGCCATAGGCGGTGTGCGCCTCGGCCTCGGCATAATCGACATTGGCACGGAGCGTATGGAGCGGCACGCGGCCTTCACGATACCACTCTGTCCGCGCGATCTCCGCGCCGCCGAGACGGCCCGCGCAGGTGATGCGGATGCCCTCCGCGCCGAGGCGCAGCGCAGATTGCACCGCCCGCTTCATCGCACGGCGGAACGCCACGCGGCGCTCGAGCTGATCGGCGACGGACTGGGCGACCAGGCGGCTGTCGATCTCCGGCTTGCGGATCTCGACGATGTTCAACGACACGTCCGACGAAGTCATCTTGCCCAGCGTACGGCGCAGCTTCTCGATATCCGCACCCTTCTTGCCGATGATCACGCCGGGGCGCGCGGCATAGATGGAGATACGGCAAAGCTTGGCCGGGCGCTCGATCACCACCTTGGAGATCGCCGCCTGAGGCAGCGACTTCATGATGAACTTGCGGATCTTCAGATCCTCGAGCAGCAGACGACCATAGTCGTTGCCGTCCGCATACCAGCGGCTGTCCCACGTGCGGTTGATCTGCAACCGCATGCCGATCGGGTTGGATTTCTGACCCATATTACTCCCCCGCCTCAGCGACTTCGCGCACGACGACGCGCAGACGCGAGAAAGGCTTTTCGATGCGCGACGAACGACCACGCGCCCGGCTGGCGAACCGCTTCATGACGAGACCACGGCCGACCGACGCTTCCTGAACGACCAGGCTGTCGACATCGAGATTGTGATTGTTTTCCGCATTGGCGATCGCCGAGGCGAGGCACTTACGCACGTCGACCGCCATCGCCTTCGTGGAGAAGGAGAGGATGTTGAGCGCGTCCGACGCCTTGCGGTTGCGGATCAGGGCGGCGACGAGGTTCAGCTTCTGCGCCGAACCGCGCACTGCGGTCGCGACCGCAAGGGCTTCCTTTTCGCCCACCTTGCGGGGGGATGCAGGCTTGCTCATCAGCGCTTGCCCTTCTTGTCAGCGGCGTGGCCGGGGAAATAGCGCGTCGGCGCGAACTCGCCCAGCTTGTGGCCGACCATGTCCTCGTTCACCGACACCGGCACGAACTTGCGGCCGTTGTAGACGCTGAACGTCAAGCCGACGAACTGCGGAAGAATGGTCGAACGACGCGACCAGGTCTTGATGGCGCCGCGTGCGCCGCTGTCCTGCGCGCCTTCCGCCTTCCGGAGAAGGTGGAGATCGACGAACGGACCTTTCCAGACGGAACGGGCCATGGATTACCTCTTCTTCTTCGCGTGACGCGACCGGATGATCATCTTGTCCGTCGCCTTGTTCGAACGGGTGCGCGCGCCCTTGGTCGGCTTGCCCCACGGGGTGACCGGGTGACGGCCGCCCGAGGTCCGGCCCTCACCACCGCCATGCGGATGGTCGACGGGGTTCTTCGCGACGCCGCGCGTCAGCGGGCGCTTGCCCAGCCACCGGTTGCGGCCGGCCTTGGCAAGGTTCTGGTTGGCGTTATCGGGGTTCGACACCGCGCCCACCGTGCACATGCAATCCGAGCGGATGTAGCGCTGCTCGCCCGAGTTCAGGCGAACCATCACCATGCCCTTGTCGCGGCCGACGATCTGCACATAGGTGCCCGCCGCCCGCGCGATCTGGCCGCCCTTGCCGGGCTTCATCTCGACATTATGGACGATCGTGCCGACCGGCGCCTGGCCTATCTCCATCGCGTTGCCCGGCTTCGTGTCGGTCTTCTTGGCCGAGACGATCACGTCACCCGCAGCAAGCCGCTGCGGTGCGAGGATATAGGCCTGCTCACCGTCCTCATAGTTCACCAGCGCGATGAACGCGGAGCGATTGGGATCATACTCCAGTCGCTCGACGGTCGCCGGGGCGTCCCACTTGCGACGCTTGAAGTCGACGTAGCGATACTTCTGCTTGTGGCCGCCCGCGATGCCGCGCGCCGTGGCGTGGCCCTGGTTGTTGCGGCCGCCCGACTTGCGCTTGCCCTCGACCAGCGCCTTGACAGGCTTGCCTTTCCAGAGCGACGACTTGTCGACGAGGATCAGGCCGCGGCGGGCCGGGCTCGTCGGGTTATAATGCTTGAGTGCCATCGCCTCAAATCCCCGTGGTGACGTCGATGGTCTGGCCAGCGGCCAGCGTCACGATCGCCTTCTTCACGTCGGAGCGCGTATAGGGCTTGCCCCGCCAGCGCTTCGTCTTGCCCTTCTGCACGATCGTGTTCACGCCCGTGACGTTCACCGAGAACAACGCCTCGACAGCGGCCTTGATCTCCGGCTTGGAGGCATCACCCGCCACCTTGAAGACAACCGCGTTATGCTCGGACAGCAGGGTCGACTTCTCGGTGATGTAGGGTGCCAGCACGACGTCATAATGACGCAGCGCGACCGCCTTCTGCTCGTTCTTAGCCATTGAGCCGCGCCTCCAGCGTCTCGACAGCGGCGCGGGTCAGCACCAGCGTGTCATGCTTCAGGATGTCATAGACGTTGGCGCCGATCGCCGGCAGCAGATTGACGCCACCCAGATTGCCCGATGCCCGCGCGAAGCTGACGTTCAGCGCGTCGCCGTCGATCACCAACGCCTTCTTGCCGAAGCCGAGCGAGGCCAGCTGACCGGCGAGCACCTTGGTCTTGCCCTCCGCCACGTCGAGCGTATCGACCACGACGAGGTTGCCGTCCTTCGCCTTGGCGGAAAGCGCCATGCGCAGGCCAAGGGCGCGGACCTTCTTGTTCAGCGACGGATTGAAGTCGCGAACGCGCGGGCCGTGCGCCTTACCACCGCCGATGAACACCGGGGCGCGGCGATCGCCGTGACGGGCGGTACCGCCGCCCTTCTGACGACCGAACTTCTTGCCCGAACGCGCGACGTCCGAACGCTCGCGTGCGGCGCGGGCGGTGCCCCGACGCTTCTCGAGCTGCCAGGTGACGACGCGGTGCAGGATATCGGCGCGCGGCTCGACACCGAAAACGGCGTCGGCCAGCTCGATATCGCCCGCTCCGCTGGCGTCGAGGTTCTGAACTTGAACCTTCATGATCAGCCCTCCTGGCCGTCGGTAGCTGCGGGGGCCTCGGCCTGCGCCTCGGTCGCCGGAGCGTTGTTGCTGTTCGCGGCCTTCACCGAACCCGGCATCGGCGCATCGGCGTGGCGCGCGACCTTGACCGCATCCTTGACGATCAGCCACGTACCCTTCGATCCGGGAACGGAACCCTTCACGAAGATCAGCCCGCGCTCCACGTCGGTCTGCACGACCTCGAGGTTCTGCTGCGTGCGCTGACGGTTGCCCATCTGGCCGGCCATCTTCTTGTTCTTGAAGACCTTGCCCGGATCCTGACGCTGGCCGGTCGAACCAAGCGAACGGTGCGAGAGCGACACGCCGTGCGTCGCGCGCAGACCGCCGAAGCCCCAACGCTTCATGCCGCCCGCAAAGCCCTTGCCCTGCGTATGGCCGGCGATGTCGACCAGCTGCCCCACTGCGAAGTGATCGGCAGCGATCTCGGCACCGACGTCGAGCAGGCCGTCGGCCTCGACGCGGAACTCGACCAGCTTGGCCTTCGGCTCCACTTCGGCCTTGCCGAAATGGCCGCGCTCCGGCTTGGAAAGATTCTTGGTTTTCGCGGTGCCCGCACCGAGCTGAAGGGCGACGTAGCCGTCACGCTCTTCGTTCCGCTGGGAGACGACCTGCACACCCTCAAGGCTCAAGACAGTGACCGGCACGTGCCGACCGTCATCCTTGAACAGGCGGGTCATCCCCATCTTCTTGGCGATCACGCCAGTACGCATGATCCGTTCCTTCCTGTCAGAGGCTCCCCGGATCGTGGGAGCGTGATTAACGAAAAGGGCCTCCGCTCATCGCGAAAGCCCAGCCCAATGTCCTAATGCCCCCGCCAGGGCCGTCTATATCGCCCGAGGGCGAAAGGCGGGGACTCGGTCGGCAGCATGCTGCCCGGTATCCCTGCGCTCACGTCAGCCAATCGAAACCGGCTGAAAAGCACCGCAGCGACGAATCATCACTGCGGGAGGCAGTTCTTTAGGCGAGTTTGATCTCGACATCAACACCCGCAGCAAGATCGAGCTTCATAAGTGCATCGACCGTCTGCGGCGTCGGCTGCACGATATCAAGCAGGCGCTTGTAGGTGCGGACCTCGAACTGTTCCCGCGACTTCTTGTCGACGTGCGGGCCACGGTTGACGGTGAACTTCTCGATGTGCGTGGGAAGCGGGATCGGGCCACGGATGAGGGCGCCGGTGCGACGCGCGGTATCGGCGATCTCGCCGGTCGCCTGATCGAGCACGCGGTGATCAAAAGCCTTCAGACGAATGCGAATATTCGAGTCCATGTCCACCACCGCTATGAAAGAGCCTTGGGGCG
>CAJYJW010000137.1 GCA_913775025.1 uncultured Sphingomonas sp.
TGCGTTATCGCATCAGTATAATCGCTACGCATCTTGCGTGTCTGCAGGGCCAAGGAACAGGAAAAATGCCTATCCCGTCAAGCGTTCAGTTCGCCAAATCTGGATTATGGTCCAAAAAGGGATGCAAGATGCTAGGGGCGGATGGCCGAGACCATCGAATTCGCAACGGCGAGCACGGCGTGCCACTCGGCCGGCAAAGTGGCGCTGCGCCGATCATCGGTTTCAATCGCTTGTATGTCCCGGCGGAACGCCTCGATACGCTCCCGCAGGCGAGCCACGCCCACGGGCGACAGCTTGACCGTCGCCGCGCCAAAAATCGTCTGCGGATCGCCGAAGTCTATCGCGGCGAAAAGCGGCTTCATGTGACGTTCGAAATGACGGCGCATCGGCGCGCGCAGCCAGGCATGCTCGGGTCGCAACCGAGCGCGCGCCCGGCCGCTAGGTAGCCGGTCGACCAATGCCAGCCGCTCCAGTCGCTGCACATGGCGTTCGACTGTTTCGGGCGGGATGCGAAAGCCGGCCGTCGCTTCCTCGGGGGGCCAGCCGTTCAGGATAAGAAAGAACACCGTCGAGAGATTCGTATCGCGGGTGAGCGCCTCTTCCTGTGCAAGCGTCAGCTCGTCGGAGGCGGTGGCATCGATGCGGGCGGCCTCGGTGAGTTCGGCAAGGCTGGTACCCGCCAGGGTACACAACTGGCAGAGCATGGCAAAGCCGAGCCCACGACCGTGCAGCCAGCGTTTGATGGTGGCCGTGCCTACGCCTAGTTGCGTCGCAAGCCGCGTCTGGGTCCAACCCGCGCCGCGCAGGGCGCGCCGCAGCGCCGCCATCAGAGCGGCACCGTCTTCGTCGAGCGGGTCGGCCGTCATTATGTCATCCTCTCAGGCGTACCATAGCCCGTATGGTCATGGTCTTGTGATGGCTTGCGGCTAGACGGTTCCCATCCTGCCCTCGCCTGATCCAGCCACCTTGCGCGTCGTACGGGTAACAGCTTGCCTTTTTATGATCATTCCATGCTATCACTAGTCTATTGCGCAGCAAAGCTTGTCTCCCACCACGCAGCGAGCGATGGTCGAGCGCAGATGGCCTTGCTGTAAGCAACCGGGCTGACTCCGGCGGAGGGGATGGTATCGATGAGGCGTTTGGCGGGTAAGGTCGCGGTCATCAGCGGTGCGGCGCAGGGAATGGGTGCGGCGACGGCGCGTCTGTTCGCGGCGGAAGGCGCCAAGGTCGTGCTGGGCGACCTGGCGGAGGAGGAAGGCAAGGCGATCGCCGGGGAGATCGGTGAGGCGGCACTCTTCGCGAAGCTGGACGTGCGCCTTGAGGAGGACTGGCAAAGCATCATAGCGGCGGCGGTGGAGCGGTTCGGCAAGCTCGACATTCTCGTCAACAATGCCGCCGTCGTACATTTCGGCGCGGCGGAAGATCTGACGAAGGCGGATGCGGAGCGCGTACTCGGCATCAACGTGATCGGTACGATGATGGGGGTGAAGCATGCGGTGCCGGCGCTGAAGGCGAACGGCCGGGGCGTGATCGTCAACATCTCCTCTGTGGATGGCCTGCGGGGCTGCAACGGCCTGACCGCCTATACGGCCAGCAAGTGGGCGGTGCGCGGCATCACCAAATCCTATGCCTATGAATATGGCCCGTTCGGTATCCGCGTGGTCTCGGTCCATCCCGGCGGGGTGAACACCCGCATGGGCAACCCCGGCAACGAGACCGCCGAGACGGTGAACGCGCGCAGCTTCCGCCGCGTGCCGTTGCAACGGATCGGCGAGCCGGAGGAGATCGCGCGCGTCACGCTGTTTGTTGCGAGCGACGATGCCAGCTACGTTTCCGGCGCGGAAATCGCGGTGGATGGCGGCTGGACCTCGGGGCATTACGAGCCAGCGTTGCCCAATTGCGCGCCGGGCCTGTCATGAGCGGTGTCGCGGGTCCGCTCGCGGGCAAGGTGGCGCTTGTCACGGGCGGCGGGCAGGGGGTCGGCCGCGGGATCGCGCTGGCGCTGGCGCGCAAGGGCGCGGCGGTCGCCGTAGCGGGCCGCACGCGCGAGAAGGTCGAGGCGGTCGCGGCGGAAATTACCGCGATCGGCGGTCGCGCCGAGGCCTTCGTCTGCGACGTGAAGGATGCCGCCTCGCTGGATGCCCTTGCAACGGATACGGCGGCGGCGCTGGGCGGCATCGATATTCTGGTGAACAATGCGCAGCAGGTGCCGCTCGGCCCGATCCTGTCCGTCAGCGATGCGGACTTCGAGGTGGGTTTCGTTTCCGGGCCGCTGGCTACCGTGCGACTGATGCGGGCGTGCCATCCCCATCTGAAGGCGGCGGGTGGAGGCGTGATCGTCAACCTAACCAGCTCGGCCACACGCCGTTGGGACATGGCGGGCTACGGCCATTACGGCGCCGTGAAGCGCGGGATCGAGGCGGTAACGCGCGCCGCGGCGGCGGAATGGGGGGCGGACGGCATCCGTGTGCTCGCGATCGCGCCCCATGCGGATTCGCCTGCGCTGAAAGGCTGGATCGCCGGCAATCCGGCAGAGGCGGAAGCTTTCTTCCAGACCATACCGTTGCGCCGCATCGGCGCGTGCGAGGAGGATATCGGTCAGGCGGTGGCGGCGCTCTGCGGGCCGGAGTTCGGCTATCTGACAGGCGCGGTTGTGCCGCTCGACGGCGGACAGGCGAATTTCGCCTGAAGGTGTCTGACATTTCAAGGAACGAGAGAGGATTGCATATGCTGCTGAAAGACAAGGTCATCATTATATCGGGCGTCGGCCCCGGCATGGGCCAGTCGCTTGCCAAGATCGCGGCGGCGGAAGGCGCCAAGGTTGGGCTCGGCGCGCGCAATCAGGCATTCCTGGATCAGGTCAAGGGCGAGATCGAGGCGGCGGGCGGCCATGCGGTAGCGTTGTCCACCGATGTCTCGGTGCGCGCGCAGTGTGAGGCGCTGGTCGAGGCGACACAGCAGGCGTTCGGACGTATCGATGGTCTGGTCAACTCAGCCTATGCGCATGGCGAATGGCTGACGACCGACGAGGCGGATCCCGAGGAATTCGCCTCGGTGTTCAACATCAACTGTGCGGGCGCGCTACGGATGGCGCAGGCCTGTCTGCCCGCGCTGAAGACGTCCAAGGGCGCTATCGTCAACGTCTCCACCATGTCGACGGTGAATCCGTTTCCGGGCGAGGGTGCCTATTCGGCCGGCAAGGGCGGGCTGAATGCGCTCACCCGGCACATGGCGAAGGATTTCGGCCGGCATGGCATCCGCGTGAACGTGACGCGCATGGGGTGGATCGGCGGCGCGCCGGTCTGGGGTCACATCGATCGCGAAGTGGCTGGCGGCCGCGACCGGGACGAGGTGATCGGGGAAATCGCCAGCCGCATCCCGCTGGGGATCATCCCGCCGGAAGAAGATTGCGCGAAGGCGGTTCTCTTCATGGTCTCCGATTATTCCAAGGTGGTGAACGGCGCCTCGCTCGACGTGAACGGCGGCCAGTATATGGCGCCCTGATCTGGAGCGGGAAGCGGACGGGGGATCGTGGAGCCGGCCGTCCGCTCCTTGCCGGAGGCGGTGATACTGCGCCCCGTCGCGCCGCTTCCTTCTTATGCGCGGACGGATTTCAATCGATGGCTGCGGCCATCCCCATAGGTGGAGAGAAAGCTTGGCCATCGCCCCCGATACGATCGCGCTTGCGCATCCGGACCGCTTCTTCATCGGCGGCAACTGGGTGGAGGCATCCAGCGCGGCGCGTTTCGACATTACCCGGCCGGCGGACGAGACGGTGGTCGCCCGCGTCGCCGAGGCGGCGGAAGCGGATGCCGATCGCGCTATTGGGGCCGCGCGCGTCGCCTTCGATACGGGGCCGTGGCCGCGCATGGCGCCAGCGGAACGCGCGGGTTTCCTCCACCGGATCGCGATGGGACTTGCCGACCGGGGCGAGCAGCTTGCGCACATCTGGACGAGCCAGATGGGTATCCTGCACCGCCACGCGCAGGTGAGCGCGGCCGCCGCCGGTGGTTTCTTCCATTATTATGGCGCGATGGCCGAAAGCTTCCCGTTCGTTGAACGGCATCAACCGATCGATGGGGTCGGCATAGGTCTGCTGGCGCGTGAGGCGGTCGGCGTGGTGCTGG
>CAJYJW010000138.1 GCA_913775025.1 uncultured Sphingomonas sp.
GGAAGCCGTCTTCTCGTCGTTCGGCGAAACCGCGATCGGCGCGGCCTCGATCGCCCAGGTCCATCGCGCCGTCACCACGGAGGGGCGCGCCGTTGCCGTGAAGGTGCTGCGGCCGGGGGTGGAGGAAGATTTCGCCCGCGCGCTCACCACCTATGACTGGGCGGCCGCGCAGGCCGAGGCGCTGGGCGGTGAACTCGCTCGCCTGCGCCCGCGCCTCGTCATGGCATCCTTCCGCCAATGGACGATGCGCGAGCTCGATCTCAGGCGCGAGGCCGCCTCCGCCTCCGAGCTGGCCGAGGGGATGGTGGCGGAGCCGGGCTTCGTCGTCCCCGAGATCGACTGGAGCCGCACCGCCCGCCGGGTGATGACGCTGGAGTGGATCGACGGCATCAAGCTCTCCAACCGTGCGGGCCTGATCGCGGCGGGGCATGATCCGAAGCTTTTGGCCCAACGGCTGGTGCGCGCCTTCCTGCGGCAGGCGATCGCGGAAGGCTTCTTCCATGCGGACATGCACCAGGGCAATCTGTTCGCGCTGGCGAACGGCGATCTGGCGGCGATCGATTTCGGCATCATGGGCCGGATCGACCGGCAGGCGCGAATCTGGCTGGCGGAGATCCTCTACGGCCTGATCACCGGCAATTACCGCCGCGTGGCCGAGATCCATTTCGAGGCGGGCTATGTGCCGCCGCATCACAACCTCGCCGAATTCACCACCGCCCTGCGCGCAGTGGGGGAGCCGATCCGCGGGCTGGCTGTGAAGGACATCTCGATCGGCCAGATGCTGGACGGGCTGTTCGGCATCACCCGCGATTTCGATATGCCGACGCAGCCCCATCTGCTGCTGCTGCAAAAGACGATGGTGATGGTGGAGGGCGTCGCCACCGCGCTCGACCCCGACATCAACATGTGGGAGACGGCGAGCCCCTTCGTGCGCGAATGGCTACGATCGGAACTAGGGCCGGAGGCGGCGATCGCCGAGCGCCTCGTCACCGATTTTCGCACGCTGGCGGCCCTCCCCGATCTGGTCCGCCGGATCGAGCGGCGCTTCCCCCGCGAAGGCGGTGCCCCGCCCCCGCCCCCCTTGCGCGAGGTGCAGGTGGTGCGGATCGGCGGCGGCTGGCGCTACGTGGCGGTGGCGCTTATCGCCGCTGCAGGCGGATCGCTGGCGACGTGGGCGTTCGGCTAATTAGCTCCGCCGTCGGCGCGTCAGCCTCACGATAACGAAGCCCAGCAGCCCCGCCCCGGCGATCACGCCCACGGCGGACGGGGCGACGCTCCAGAAGATCGCCTCGATCAGCGCGGCGAGGCCGAGGCCGATGGCGGCGGTGATGTGGATCATGCCTGCCCTCGGATCGTCACCGCGTGAACGCGCGCCTTGCGCGACCGGAAACACCCGTCAAACGGCAGGATCAGACGGCTTCTCGGCTCGCGCGTCCGCCCGCCGCTTGCGATAATGATTGGCCGCAAGCGTCGCCCCCAGGATGAACCCGCCGGGCGCGAGCAATATCACCGCCGCAAGACCAAGCTTTTCCAGGGTCGTCTTCTGCATACCGCCGCCATAGAGACCGGACCTGAACCGGAGCTTGCGACCATCGCCCCACCCGCATTCCTGTCTACAAGACGCGCTCCGGCCGACCGACCGTATCGAGTTCGGTCGTCCGGTCGATCTCCATCAGCGGCTTGATGTGGCCGTCGCGCAGATCATACACCCAGCCGTGCAATTGCAGGTCCTGCCCGCCGGCAAAGGCCCGCTGTACGATCCCGGTGCGTGCCAGCCGGACGAGTTGGTCACGCACGTTGCATTCGACGAAGCGATTCACCTGCGCTTCCCTATCGGGCATGGCGGCGATCTCGTCGGCATGGTTGCGGCCCACCTCGCGCGCGACTTCGAGCCAGGCGTCTATCGCCCCTGTCGCATTGCCTTCCAGCGCGGCGGTGATGCCACCGCAGCCGTAATGGCCGCAGACGATCACGTGGCCGACCTTCAGCACCTCCACCGCGAACTGGACGACCGACATGAGATTGCCGTCATGCTCGGAAACGAGGTTGGCGATGTTACGATGGATGAACAGTCCGCCCGGCGGCGAGCGGGTGATGAGATCGGGTGCGACGCGACTGTCGGAACAGCCGATCCACAGAAACTTCGGGGTCTGCCCGCCGATCTGCCGGGCGAAATAGTCGGGGTCTTCGTCCGCCTGCTCCGCCGCCCAGGCCATGTTGGCGAGGATGAGCTGCTTATAGTCCTTCATGCGAAGCGCGTCTCCGTCAGCGGCGTGCGTACGTGGCGCGGGTCGTGCCCGGTGGTATCCCCCTTCACCATCACGGAGATGCGGCGATAGGGCGCGCCGGCGATAAAGGCGTTGACGATATCGATGTTGTCGGGATCGACGTAGCCTGCGCCGGACAGATCGATCAGCACGTCCTGACCGTCCGGCACGCGCGCCAGAATGCGTTGCAATTCATATTTGTGAATGAAGTAGAGGTTGCGCCGCGCCCGCACCAACGAGGCATCCCCGCTCGTGACGTAGCTGATCGCCGGACGGAAATTCCGCGCGATCACGAAGGCGAAACCGATCAGCAATCCGATCAATATGCCGATCAAAAGATCGGTGAACAGGATCGCCAAGATGGTGGCGGCGAACGGCACGAACTGGTTCCAGCCCTGATCCCAGCGTTTGCGGAACAGCACGGGCTTGGTCAGCTTGTAGCCGGTGGCGATCAGGATCGCGGCCAGCGCCGCCAGCGGGATGAGGTTGAGCACGAACGGGATCAGCAGCACCGACAGCAGCAGCCAGCCACCGTGCAGCATCGCGGAGAGCCGGCTGTCCGCCCCTGCCTCCACATTGGCCGACGACCGGACGATCACCGAGGTGACGGGCAGGCCGCCGAGCAATCCGGCGACGATGTTGCCGCCGCCCTGCGCCAGCAATTCCCGGTTCTTGTCGGTCACGCGGCGCTTGGGATCGATCTCGTCCACCGCGGTCACGCTCAGCAGCGATTCGAGGCTGGCGACGATCGCGATGGTGATCGCCGAGATCCAGATCGCCGGCAGGGTGATGGCGGTGAAATCGGGCAGCTGCAGCAGGCCCAGCGCCTCGCCCGGCGTATGCACCACCGGCACCTGCACCAGATGCGTCGGCCGGATGCGGAGCGTGGGGGCGAGGAGACCGAACAGCCAGTTGGCCACGACCGCCGCCACCACTACCACCAGCGGCCCGGGCAATAGCCGTAGCGGCCCCTGCTTCGGCTTCGCCTTGTCCCACCAGAACAGGAAGGCGAGCGAGGGGACGGAGATCGCCACCGTCCCCCAGATCACATTGTCCCGCAGCGTATCGATGATGGTGGTAACGGTGTTGCCGCCATCTTCCTGAAAAAAGGCGAAGTCGCCGACATAGTCGCCGTCATAGCCGATCGCATGTGGCATCTGCTTCAGGATCAGGATCAGGCCGATCGCCGCGAGCATGCCGGTAATCACCGCCGATGGCACGAACTCCGCCAGCACGCCGGCGCGCGTGACTGAGAAGACGAGCTGGAACACGCCCGCCAGGCACACCGCCATCAAGAATGCCTGATAGCTTGGCGCGCCTTCGATCGCGGCGAGCACGATGGTGGTGAGGCCCGCCGCCGGCCCGCTGACCGACAGCGACGAGCGGCCGAGCGCCCCCACCACGATGCCGCCGACCACGCCTGATATCAGCCCGGCGAACAGCGGCGCGCCGGAGGCAAGCGCGATGCCGAGGCACAGCGGCAGCGCCACCAGCGCCACGACGATCGAGGCCGGCACGTCGTTACGCCAGCTGCCGAGCAAACCACGATTCACGCCGCACCCCCAGGCACCAAAAGCAAGTCTTGGTTTCGCGCGTCGCGATGTTAGCAGCCAGTGACATTTCGTTGCTGGAACGGTGTCGAGGGCGGTTGCATGGGATGGCCCGGCTGCGCCATGCTTCCTATCATGAAAAGCCTCATTCCATCGCTGGCGCTGCTCTGGCTCCTCCCCGCCGTTTCCATGGCGCAAGTTCCCGCGACCCCGCCGCCGGCCACGCCCGCGCAGCCGACCGCATCGATGCCGAAACCGGCCACCACGCGGGTGACGTTGCAGACGGCGGACGGGCCGATCGTCCTGGAGCTGGAGACGGGCCGCGCGCCCATCACCACCGCCAACTTCCTGAAATACGTGGATGGCAAGAAGTTCGACGGCACCTCCTTCTACCGCGCCGTCAAGATCGCGGACAATTACGGGTTGATCCAGGGCGGCACGCGCAATCTTGCCCCCCGCACGCTGAAGCCGATCGCGCACGAACCGACGACCAAGACCGGCCTGTCCCATACGGACGGGGCGATCGCGATGGCGCGCGACGTGCCGGGCACGGCCGCAGGCGACTTCTTCATCGTTGTCGGCGACATGACATCGATGGATGCCGACCCGAAGGCGACCGGCGACAATCAGGGCTTCGCCGTCTTCGGCCATGTGGTGGAAGGGATGGAGACGGTGCGCCGCATCATGGAAGCGCCCAAATCCCCCACCGCGGGCGAAGGGGTGATGAAGGGGCAGATGCTCGATCCGACGATCGCGATCACCAGCGCGCGGCGCACCGCCCCCTGATGACGGGCTTGCCCCCGTTACGGGACATGTCCGCCACCAGCGAACCTGTTAACGCCACCGTTGGTCGTGGGTGACGGGGATGCCTCTTCCCCCGTCATACGGGCGCTGCGTAGCCCGTCGAGGCATCGCCCGTCCGGGCCGATGCCAGCCCCGCCGATG
>CAJYJW010000139.1 GCA_913775025.1 uncultured Sphingomonas sp.
AAAAGGATTTCCAGCAACTCGCGGTCATTCGGCGCATGGTCGCCGACCTCGACCTTCCCATCGAGATCGTCGGCGTTCCGACAGAGCGGGATGACGACGGCCTCGCCCTCTCCTCGCGCAACGCCTATCTCGATCCCGCGCAGCGGGCCGCCGCCCGCGCCCTGCCCCGTGCGCTCGGCGAGGCGGCGGCGGCGATCGGCCGGGGCGAGCCGGCGGCCGCTGCGCTTGCCCTCGCGCACCGGCGGTTGGGCGAGGCCGGCTTCGGCCCCATCGACTATATCCTGTTGTGCGATGCCGTCACGCTCGCCCCGGTGGAGCAGGTGACGGGCGAGGCGCGGTTGCTGGCAGCGGCGCGATTGGGCGGCGTTCGCCTGATCGACAATTTAAGGCTCGCGCCGCTTTAACCATTTGTTCCGGTTCCTGCGGCATTGTCGTTCGTGACTCGCCAAGTCATCCCTTCCCAGGAACGAACGATGCAACAGGGTCTCGAAGTCTCAGGTCTGATCGCCAACCGCCTTGCCGATGCCATGCGTGGCGACGTGAATGCCTATTACGAACTCGGCGTCGCTTTCTCCGCCGGCAGCGACGGGGTGAACGTCGATCTCGTCGAGGCGCATAAATGGTTCAACCTCGCGGCGGTTGGCGGTAACGACCTCGGCCAACAATGCCGCGCCGAAATCGCCAACGAGATGAGCGCGCGTGAGATCGCGTTGGCGCAGAAGCAGGCACGGGCCTGGCTTGCCGGCGGCGTGCGCGGGCACGCCTGATCGCGTCCCCGCGTCTACCCGCGCTTGAACGGCGCCATCTCGGTCAAGACGGCGATATCTTCCTCCACCGCGCGCCGTTCGGCCATGAGATAATCGGCCACGGCGCGGCGGAAACCGGGATCGGGCAGGAAATGCGCCGACCAGGTGGGCACCGGCCCGTACCCCCGCGCCAGCTTGTGCGATCCTTGCGCACCCGCCTCGACGTGGGTAAGCCCGCGCGCGATCGCCGCGTCGATCGCTTGATAATAGCATAGCTCGAAGTGAAGGAACGGCACGTCTTCCGACGCGCCCCAGTATCGACCGTAAAGCGTGTCTGCGCCGATAAGATTCAGCGCCCCGGCGATCGGCCGCCCATTTCGCTTGGCCAGCATCAGCAGCACCCTGTCCGCCATCCGCTCGCCCAGCAGCGAGAAGAAGCGGCGGGTGAGATACGGCTGGCCCCATTTGCGCGCGCCGGTATCCTGATAGAAGATCCAGAAGGCGTCCCAGTCCGCCTCGGTCAGCATGTCGCCCGTCAGATGGACGATCTCCAGCCCTTCCACCGCCGCTGTCCGCTCCTTGCGGATCGCCTTGCGCTTGCGGCTGGCGAGTGCATCGAGGAAATCGTCGAACGTAGCGTAGCCGTCGTTGACCCAGTGAAACTGGCGATCCTCGCGGATCAACCACCCCGCCGCCTCGAACAACGGCACCTGCTCGGGCGAGACGAACGTCGCATGGGCGGAGGAGAGATCGTGCTGGCGCACCACCGCCTCCGCCGCCGCGATCAGGCCGGGGGCCAGCGCCGGGTCGCGCGTCAGCAGGCGCGGGCCTGGCACCGGACTGAACGGAACGGCGATCTGTAGTTTGGGGTAGTAATTGCCGCCCGCCCGCCGCCACGCATCGGCCCAGGCATGATCGAAGACATATTCGCCCTGGCTATGCGCCTTCACATAGGCGGGCAGCACCGCCGCCGGCTTGCCATCGGCGCCGTCGATCGCGATCGGCACCGGCTGCCATCCCCGCCGCGCGGTGGCACTGCCTGAATCCTCCAGCGCGCTTAGGAAAGCATGGCTGACGAAGGGATTGTCCGCCCCGGCGCAGGCGTCCCATTCGGCGGCGGCGAAACCCGTAACGCCATCCGCCATCCGGGCGACGAGATCGCTCATGCGCGTTCGTAGATCATGGCGTCCGCATACGGTGCGGCGCGCGCCTCGTCCGCCGCGTTGCGCACCGTCCACGTCAACACCGGCAGGCCGCGCATCCGCGCGCGCGTGGCGAATCGGGTGGGGAGATCGCGAACGTCATAAGCCAGAAAGTCCGGCTTTGCGTGCCACAGGGACATCCGACGCTCGAACGCCCCGCGCATGCGCCCCTTGCCCGCCTCGCTCACCACCAGCCCGCGCGGAATGCGGCCTGCATTAGCGGCGAACCAATGCGCGACCTCCGGATTGAAGGACATGACGGCCGCCGCCCCGCGATATCCCTCAAGCGCACGGCGTACCGATAGACAAAGCGGCCCCGCCCGGCCACGTTTCGCCTTCACCTCGATCAGCAGGGGAACGCGGCCGGATACGATCGTAAGCATCTCTGTGAGACGCGGCAGCGTTTCGTCGGTTCCGGAAAGCCGGATCGCATCAAGCGCGGCGGCAGGCCGATTTGCCACCGGGCCAGAGGTATCGGTAAGCCGATCGAGCATATCGTCGTGAAAGACGAACGCCTCGCCTCCCGCCGCCGCCTGCACATCGCATTCGATGCCGTGGCCGGCGGCGATGGCGGCATGGAAGGCGGCCCGGCTGTTTTCGACGACGCCCGCACCGTGCAGCCCGCGATGCGCGAACGGCCCGCGCGACAGAAAGGCGACCTTTTTAGCCGCTGGCGCGGGCGCGATCAGTTCGTCAAGCAGGGCGAACAGCGACGATCGCATCGACTTCGACCGCGGCGCCCAGCGGTAGCGCGGCGACGCCCACCGCACTGCGGGCATGGCGCCCGGCGTCCCCGAACACCTTCTGCAGCAATTCCGACGCGCCGTTCGCCACCTTCGGCTGGTCGGTGAAAGCGGGGTCGGAGGAGACGAACGCACCGATCTTCACGATCCGCTCGACCCGGCCGAGATCACCACCCAATGCTGCCTTCATCTGCGCGATCAGCATCAGTGCGCACCGTTCCGCCGCCTTCGCGCCTTGGGCGATATCCACGCCCGCACCCAATGTTCCCGTCACGATCGAGCCATCCTCCCGAAAGGGAAGCTGGCCCGATATATGGAGCAATCCCCCCGCCTCCACCACCGGCACATAGACGGCGAGGGCCGCCGAAGGTGCGGGCAAAGTAAGGCCAAGTTCGGCGAGGCGGGTTTCGGGTGCGTCGGTCATCCGGATGTCATCGCGAGACCGGCGTCAGCCGTCAAGCCGCGCGGACCGGCGTCTGCTGATGCTGCACGACCTTCCAATCGTCATGCCCGAGCCGACGATAGGTGGACGTGCACCATGCCTCATAGGGATCCACGCCGTCGCGCGAGGCGTGAACATGATAGCCGACGACGATCAGTCCTTCCTGCGGGCGCTCGACGCGGCGGTCGGTAAGGTCGGCCTTGGCCCAGCGCGGCGTATCGATCACGGCCTGCACCGCCTGTTCGCCCGTCAGGGCATAAGGCGGCTGCGGCACGACCATCACCACCGATTCGTCGATCGATTCGCGATAATGGTCGGCGTCCGCCGTCCACAGGCTCGTCTCAAATTCCCAGACGCGGCTGTCTTCCATCTGTCGTCCTTCCCGACCGTTGAGGCCAAGGAAGCGAAGCGGGACAGCGATCGTTCCGACAGAGGAGATCGACGGGAGCGGAAAAGCGCCCCCGGCAATCTCGATCAATCGCTCAGCGTCCGTCGCGCCGGCCGAGCAGGCGCAGGCGCAACGCGTTCAGCTTGATGAAGCCCTCCGCGTCGCGCTGATCATAGGCCCCGGCATCATCCTCGAAGGTGACGACCTTCTCGGAATAGAGGCTGTTGGGCGAGCGCCGCCCGATGATGTGCGCGGCGCCCTTGTAAAGCTTCAGCCGCACCGTGCCCGAGACCTTGGACTGGCTGTGATCGATCGCTGCCTGCAGCATCTCGCGCTCCGGGCTGAACCAGAAGCCATTGTAGATCAGCTCGGCATAACGCGGGGCCAGCTCGTCCTTCAGGTGCGCCGCCCCGCGATCAAGCGTGATCTGCTCGATCCCGCGATGCGCGAGGTGAAGGATGGTGCCGCCCGGCGTCTCGTACATGCCGCGCGACTTCATGCCGACATAGCGGTTCTCGACCAGATCGAGGCGCCCGATGCCATGCGTGCGGCCAAGCGCGTTCAGCTTCGTCAGCAATGCCGCGGGGGAGAGCCCCTCGCCGTTCACCGCCACCGCATCGCCGCGTTCGAAATCGATCGTGATGATCTCGGGCGTATCGGGCGCGTCCTCCGGGTTCGCGGTACGCGAATAGACATAGTCGGGCACCTCCTCCCACGGATCCTCAAGCACCTTGCCTTCGGATGAGGTGTGGAGGAGGTTCGCATCGGTCGAGAAGGGGCTTTCGCCGCGCTTGTCCTTGGGCACCGGAATCTGATGCTGCTCGGCATATTCGATCAACCGGGTGCGGCTGGTCAGATCCCACTCGCGCCAGGGTGCGATCACCTTGATGTCGGGGGCGAGCGCGTAATAGCCCAGCTCGAACCGCACCTGATCGTTGCCCTTGCCGGTCGCGCCGTGGCTGACGGCATCGGCGCCCACCATCCGCGCGATCTCGATCTGGCGCTTGGCGATCAGCGGGCGCGCGATCGAGGTGCCGAGCAGATACAGTCCCTCGTACAGCGCATTCGACCGCATCATCGGGAAGACGTAATCGCGCACGAATTCCTCGCGCAGGTCGTCGATGAAGATATGTTCGGGCTTGATCCCCATCAGCTGCGCCTTGGCGCGCGCGGGCTCCAGCTCCTCGCCCTGCCCCAGATCGGCGGTGAAAGTCACGACCTCGCAATCATAGGTCTCCTTCAGCCATTTCAGGATCACGCTGGTATCGAGGCCACCCGAATAAGCGAGGACGACGCGGTTGATCGGCTGCGACACGAGGGCAGGCTCCAGCGGCTAGAGGCGTTACGGCGCGGCGGCGATAGCGGTCGCGCCCCCCTGTTTCAAGCGAAAGGCCCGCCATGTGTCGGCGTTGAAATCCTGCTGAAGCATCCGTCCGCGATCTGGAGGGCAACGCCGGCCCGCCCGGCACTCGAACGAACAGGAGACGACCTCATGCGTAAGTCTGTCATGAAAACCGCCCTCGCCCTCGCCACCGCCGCCGCCGCTGTCCCCGCGCTCGCAGCCGATCAGCCGCGTCCCGCGCCGCAGCCGATGACGCGCGCCGCCGTGCAGCAGAAGATCGCCGAAAGGTTCGCCCGCTTCGACACCAACCGCGACGGGGTGGTGACGCGGGCCGAATATGACGCCGCCCGCACCGCGATGCGCGCCGAACGGCAGGGCAAGCGGTTCGCCAAGCTCGACAAGGACGGTAACGGCCAGGTTTCGCGCGAAGAGTTCGCCGATCGGGGCGATCGTGGCGAAGGGCGTGGCTTGGGCATGCGTGGCCACGGGCGGCACCACGGCGGCGGCATGGGCCGGTTCGGCAGCTTCGAGATGATGGACGCGAACAAGG